>CANQVM010000022.1 GCA_947627265.1 uncultured Clostridia bacterium
ATAAAAAATACACCTCCGTTTAGATTTTAACACAATAGTCTTTTTTATTGTGTCTACTAAACGGGGTGCACTTCAATTTGCTAGCTTTTTATTTTTATTAAAAAAATTAATATAACTTTTATTAAAATTTAATTTTATTATTTACTAAATTATTTTATTAAATAATTTTTTTTGCATTTTTCTTATAATTATATTAAATATTAAAATAATTACACTAAAAATACTAATAGTTATAATTAAAGAACTATTTAAATCTATATCTTTAAAAATAGAATTTAAATAAATTAAAAATAATATAATTATAATTGCTAATGCATACTGAAATATTTTATTTCCATTTTGCTTTACAACAGCATATTCTGTATCCCAATTTAATTTAGGTCTTAATAAATCTATCAATAATGTAAAATAACTATTAAAAATATTTATTAACATTCCTAAAATAAATATTATTGCTATATATATTAATTGAATATTAGGTATAGCATAAACTACTAAACCAAGTACCGTAATAATTATAATCATATTTATAAAAATTTGAGGCATAGCTTTATAAATAAATTGTCTATAAAAAGAAACTGGTATATATTTTATAAATACAGCTGATTTTCCTTCTCTTGATATAGCTGTTAAAGAAACAGTTGACATCATAAATAAAATTTGCATTATTCCTAAAATTATATAAACTGCTGTTATATCAAAAGATAAATCACCAAATTTTTCTCTTATTTCTTCATTTTGTAATGCAATAGTTATTTTAGGTAAAATCATAATAGTCATTATTATTAAAGTAATTAATAATATAATCATTGGAAATATGCACTGCATAAAATACATTGGACTTTTAAATAAACTTTTAAATTCTTTTGAAATATATGATCTAGCTATACTTTTAGATTTACATTTTTTTTCTAAATTTGTTTTTCTACTTTTTTTACCTATAATATATGTTGTATTTTTTAATATACTTTTTAAATATGTTATTTTGCCTATAATAAGAAATATAATAAATGTAACACAATTTATAAAAAATAGTTTTACAACTTCAATAAATGATTGAATTTTTGCCTCAGATAATATATTAACACATGGATTAATAACTAAAAAATAATTATTTGATTCTCTAATTCTATTATTAAAATCAGTAATTTTTTCTATCACTTGATCTTTAGTTGCATTTTCCATTTGATTACTATTTACGATGATATTTCCAATTAATTTATACTCAATTCCAAATATAAATATCATTAATATTAATGTCATAATTATTTGAAAAATATCTTTATTTTTTATAAATTTTGATATTTTCATTACAAACATCATAATGATGTTAACAATAAGTGATAAAAAAATCGGAAACATAACAAATACAATTAACATATATAAATAAAATAAAATCGGAGCATTTGTTAATAATCCATATATTAATATTGGTACTAATGAAAATAATATTTCAGAAATATATAAACTACATAATAGTGTTCCATATTTTGATATTAATAATTCTATCGGTTTAATGGGTAATGGTAAAATAAATTCTAAATCATTTGAAAAGTAAAATATATTTGTACACACTAATATAGTTTGAAATATTATTAATATTGCTAAAATTAGAAAATATACATTTAAAAAAATAGTAGGCTGACTAGTAGATATTAAAAATCTTATTACTTTGTCACTAATAAAAAATAAAGTTAAAAATAATAATACAATTAACCAAATATAAATTGATTTTTTATTTATTTTATTATCTTTATTTATTATATTAATATTTTGATAAGTATCTTTCAAAAAAATAGAAACTAAATTCCTTATATTTTTTATTTTAATCATTATTTGTAATCTCCATAAATAAATCTTCTAAAGAAGCATTTTTCTTAAATTCTTTTTTCATTTCTTCATAGCTACCTACAAAAATAATTTTTCCTTTATCAATAATAGCAATTCTATCGCATAATCTTTCCGCTACTTCTAATATATGAGTAGAGAAAAACACAGTATTATTTTTCTTAGCATGTTCTCTCATAATTTGTTTTAGATCAAATGATGATTTTGGATCTAATCCTGTCATAGGTTCATCTAAAATTAAATTTTTTGGATTATGTAATAACACTCCCATAATAATTATCTTTTGTCTCATACCGTGTGAATAACTTTGTAATTTATTACTTAATACATTTTCCATTTCAAATTTTTTTGATAATTTATCTATTCTTATTATTCTCTCTTGTGTTGAAATACCATAAACATCAGCAATAAAATTTAAATACTCTACTCCCTTTAATTTCAAAAACATATCTGGATTATCTGGAACAAGTCCTATATTTTTTTTGGCTTGTATAGGATTTTTAGTAATACTATTTCCATCTATAAAAATATCTCCACTATCAATTCCCAATATTCCTGTAATCATTTTTATAGTTGTAGTTTTTCCTGCACCATTTGGTCCTAAAAAACCAAATATCTCTCCATCTCGTATTTCTAAATTAATATTATCAATTACTTTTTTTTCTTTTTTATATGCCTTTGAAACATTTTTTATTTCAATCATATTTCCTCCCATTTACTTGTTTTATAAATTATATAAAAAAGGTTACAAATTTGCAACCTTTTTTACTCCTCTATTTTAATAAATAATTATAGTATATTAAATTTTGAAGTTTTTTATATTTTTATTGACTGAATAATGATTATTTTTTATTTTTCAATTGTAAATGACATAACAAAATCTGTTCCTTCTTTTAATTGCATAACTATATTCATTGTTATTTCTAAATAATCAGATACAGTACCATCTGCAATTTTTATTTTATATGTATAAACATCACTACTAACTTGTGAAAAGTCCTTATAAGTAACTATATTCTTTTCTAGCATATTCTCTTCTAAATATTGTGTTAAGCTTTCTTCATTTGGATAATAATTGTTTTTAAAAGAATCTGCTAATTTACTGTATACATATTTATAATCTTTTGCATTAATTGCAGTCATAATTTTATTAATATTTAAAACAACCTTTTCTTGTTCATTTGCTTTATTATATTTTTCTATAAATTCTGGTAAATCAACAGTATATGTATCTAGTATAACCTCATAATCAAGAAATCCTTTTATATTAAATATATAATAATTATTTCCCTTGTCTTTGCATATATATTGATTATTCTTAATACTATAAGCATCAAGCTCTAATTGAGCAATTTTATCTTTATTAGTTGTAACATAATATGCATAATCTTGTAATGTATTAAATTTTTTATTTCTATATTCTTCATTTAAATAATTATAAGCTTCTTCCATTTTTGCTAACATAATTCTTTTATATATTGTTAAGTATTGTTCACAAATATATTCATCAGTAATTTCATTTTCTTTATAACTATTATATCTATTAGGTTTTATTTCTAAATTATTTTCCGTTAATTTTATTTCATCTATTGATTTAACATTAAATACAGGTTCTATTGAATATGTATTATTTTTATTATCTACATTTAATATAAAATATACATCTTCTTTGTATTGGTTTGTTTGCGTTTGTGTAAATCCATATATTGCATATTTAGTAGTTTCTTTATATTCAAGTATATTAATTTTCAAAGGTACAAATATTAGTTTTTCCTCTATTTTATTTACAAAATTATAAACATTCTCCTCTGTTATTGAATTTCTATCAATATACTCTGTACTTAATAAACTATAAGTCCATTTTGATATAATAGATTGGTCTATCCTTTTACCTCCTGTATAATATGTTACATTATTTACATTAATTTGTTCTATAAAACTTTGTATGTAGCCTTGTACCGTAAATAATTTAGCATTATTGTTTATTGGTTCAACCGTATTTTCATCATTTACAACTTCTTGTATTGTTTGTTCTTCTGATACATAATCTTTTTTATTTGTTTTTAAAAAAATCAGTAATCCCAGTAGTAACGTTATTATTAATATCGTTACAATTATCATTATAATTAATCTTTTTTTCATTTTTTCACATTCCTTTATTATAAAATACCATTACTGTCCGTGATACATATTATAATATTGTCGTGCATAATCTTGTCTTCTATCTAAATGAGTGATACTTGGTCTTTCGTACACTCTACAAAATATTTCAGCGGCTTCTTCTGGATCTGTTAAAGTTTTATATTCATCAAATGTCATAGCAGTTGGCCACCAACACCATTCTCCAGTATCATAATAATATGGACTAAGTCCTGTATATGTATTAAATGTACTTGGTAGTCCAGATATTAAATAATCCAATTGACATTGTAAATCTGTCCATTCTTTTCCTTTTGAAGCAGCATATGCCTGCATATCCGCAAACCCACCTGTTCCTTTTTCAAAACATGCTATTCCACCAGCTGCATCACCTTCAAAAGTTGGGTCAACATATGATTCAACTTGCAAATTACCTAAAATTCCTGCTGCTGAAGCATCTGAAAAGCCTACACTTGTTAAATAATTCCATACTTGTTCTTCTACACTTCCACCTGTTAGTTGAGGTCTGTTTACATGAGTCATTTCTTCTGGATTAGGTTGTGACATTTCTTCTGGATTAAATTGTTGTTGTATATTTTCTTGGGAATAACCATAATTTTTATCATATGCATATTGGCATAAGCATTTAACAGTATCAACCATATCTGCAATAGCTGCTGTTTTTTCCATTGATGCAAAAAACCATAAATCAATTATTTTTAAATTTAATGAAGCTTTTTCACTCTTACTAAGTAATTTAACAAAACTATTTACATCAGAATTTTTATCTATTTTTAAAGTAACATTGTTATTCGAATTCGTTATTGTTTCTACTCTTGAATTAATTATATCAGTATGTACTGTTTCCTGTTGGTCTTGTCTATATGTTTCATCCTGCTCTTGGATATATGCTACTGTTGCTGAATATGTTTTATTTAGCATAGTATCTTGCCCATTTTTTGTTAATTGATTTTTCAAAGAATCTTCTTCATCTTCACTTTCTTTTGATACTGCAACTATCAAGCTTGCAGTGGTAGCAGCATCCATTTCAATATTTCTATATTCTATTTCATTTATTTCTTTAGCACATCTTTCAATTACTTCATTTTCTTGAAATGTATTTTGAACATATTCTCCTTCATTACCCAAAATTATCATATTTATTAAATAATTTTGAACATCTTCGTTTCTTAATAATTCACCTTGTTCTCCTGATATATTAGATACAATATCAGAAATAATTTCATATCTATATGCAAACTTTTCCTGATTGTATTCATGAGTTTGTGTCTTTAATTGCTCTATTCTTTCTTCCACAGATTGACCTAATTCTTCATTTTCGTTAATTACACTTCTTACTTCACCTTCATTTTGATATAAATGATTATCATTAGAAATACGTTCATTTGCAAATGTAGTTGAAGAATCTTGAGCTTCTGTATCTTCTACAATTCTATAATTATTATTATATATTGCTGCCCATGTATTAGCATATTTTATTTTTAAAGATGGAGTATCTGTTTTTAATATATGATGTTCTGTTACTCTATATGTATATCGTTCAGTTCTAGTATTTGTTACTTCTTCTTCAGTACTTATTGCCGCTGTAGTATGAACTTCAACTGTTTTTACATATGTATAAGTATATGTAGTAGTTCTTACATTAGTTGAATCATAAGAACCTATCACTATATCTGTATCTATTACAAGTTTTGCAAAATCATTAACGAAATCTTCATCATGTCCATATACTAATAATGACCACATAAAACTAAAAGGTACTGTATAGTTCGTTATTTGACTAATATAATTTATACTTTTTTCTGTTAATTTCACATATTCTTGATTTCTAGGTGCTGGTGCTGAATCTGGATTTGGATCTGGTTCACCATCAATTTGCTCAATTGATATATCAACATCTGAAGTTTCCCATCCAGCTACTACTATACAATTGTTAGAATTTAATGAAAAATAATTTAAAGCAGATATCTCTCCATTTTGAATTAACTGTGAAAATTCATTATATGGCTTATAAGATAAATACACACTATTATCTTGATTATCTCTAGGGTTATATAAGTTATTTCCTGCAAATGCTACTGTATTATCATCTACATATCTTTTAACCTTTATACATCCTTGAGTTTCATTTGCTGGTATTTCAGAATTTCGTGCAATTTCACTTGCAGACCTAAGATCTGGATATTGTGTTACAATTGCTGCTTTAATGAAATTTTTAAGTATTATTTTTTGATTAGAAATACTTATATATTTTTCAAGGTTAAAATCTTTTTCCTTTAGGGTTTCTAACATTTCATCTATTTCATCATCTAAATTAATATTAATTTTATATCCATTATGTCCATTTTCTACTATATTGCTGCTCATATTAACACTAGATATATTAGCTGAATTTTGATACGTTCCCCCATTTCCATTATCATTGTTCGTTCCTGTATTTCCATAGTCAACACTTGTCCCATCGTTTGTTACAAAAGCAATACTATCTAATAAACCATATACTGTATCAATTGATAACCATCCATTTGTACTATCACCGTTCCAAGGGTTAGATAAATATACTTTTGTTTTATCATTACTAATATCTAAAACTGACATATAATGTGATCCACTGCTTGATACTCTACTATCACTTGAATGCACAATAGCTACACATCCATCTGTAAGCTTATTTATAAACTCTTGCTTTGATGGTAAACTTCCAAGAGAATCAATATTTTGTCCTGTATATTCACTTAACCATTGTACTAACTGTGAATTTCCATTACTACTTCTTAATTTTTGAGTAGCATTATCAAAATTAGCATTTTGTGTATATCCACTTCCTAGAATCATTACACTAACTGTTCCACATTCTGTTCTCCATCCACTCGAATTTTGAAGATTATTAATTACATATCTTGAATCCCATCCATCAATATTTTGCTTGTATTCTTTAAATTGTCTTCCTGTTGTACCACTAGTAAAAATAGATGAATATCCTCCATTATTTATATTATAATTATCATCTATACTAGCTTGTCTATTTACACTACTACTTTGTGATGTATTGTTATTATTTGAAGAATGTGAACTATTGTTATTCTGGTTAGTATTGTTAGAAGAATTAGAATTACCGTTATTTGAAGAACTTGAACTACTTCCTCCATTATAATTTTGAGTAATTAATATATATGCACAGTCTTGACTCATTTGAGTATTTATAAAATTATCTAATGTATCATCTGTAGGAGTAGAATTTCTACCAGGATTTGCAGTAATAATATGTCCATCACTTTCTCCTAAGATAACCATCCAGTGTCCACCACTTGAGTAAGTTCCATCAGAAGTTCCATTAATACCAACTAAAACAGGTCTTCCCGCTTGTAAATTATTTCTAATATCATTTAATATATCTGAAAAATTAACATAGGATTTTCTTTCATTTGAAATTCCATATTTAGTTAATAATGATGATAAATTTCCACTATTAGTGTAATTAGCTATTTCAGATTTCATTCTTTCACACACATCACCTGGATCTACATCAACACCATATCCGCTAAGTACAATAGCACATGATGTTAATCCACAACCATCTGATGCTATAGTACCTCCCCAATAAGAATCTCCTGAATATGAACCTTCATATTGCTTATAATCTTTATATCTTTTATTTGCAACTTCAATTAATTGATGATATCCATCACCTTCTTCAGCATAATTAGTTGATCCTCCAGTATAATTTGCTGTTCCTCCATTATTATTTGTTGATTGTCCCGTAGAACTAGTTCTATTTTGCCTAACAGATACAAATTTTGAAATAATTTCATTCGCAACTGCGGGTACTGTGGCAGGAACCTTTTCATCTTCATCACTTGCAGCACAACTTACTGTTGGCAAATAACAAAATATATTTGTAGTTACTATCGCAATTATTAATATCTTCTTCATAAAATTTTGAAATATAATATTTATTTTATTTTTTGGTTTTTTTAATATTTGCTTCATTTTACACCCCTTTTGCTACAATAAATTATACTATTTTTTATTCTCTATCTTATGCATTTTCTACACTTTCATAAAGTTGATCAGCTGTATCTACTTCATAAATTATCATTAAAGAAGAAACACATAAAACTATTAATAATACTATTGCAACTATTATTATCATTGAAAATTTTAAAAATTTTCCTAACGTTTTCTTGACCATTTTTTTTGCATTATTTACTACTTCCTCTGTTGAATTTGAATTATCTGGCATTACAATTTCCTCCTATAAATTAATTATTTTATAAATTTATTGAAAATTTTACTTCATCAAATCCTGCTTTATTGTTAACATCATAATTTAATGCAACATGTGAAAAACAAAGAGATTTTATTGTTCTTCCCGCTATGTATGGATTATTAAATTTTATTTCTATTATATTTGTATGCCCTTTTTGTACTTGTAAATCTTCTTTAACTATTTCATTACTATAGGCTATATGTTTCGTTTCTTTGCTATCTTTCAAATAAATTGAATTTGTATCCATCAACTGATCTAATAAAATTGTCCCCTCTGTATTGTTTTTTACTTGTATTCTATATATTTCATAGTCCATATATTTTTGTCTGTATAATACTGTCATGTCAATATTATTTAAGCTTTGACTTTTATTTATTTCTTCTTTTCCTATGTATTTATTTATATTTAATTTATTCTCACCATTACTATTTTCTATAGTAATATAATCTTGATATGTAGCATTATCTGCAGGTTGACCTGTTGAAAGTATATCACCTGTCATTTTTACAATGTAAGTATCACCTGTCCAATTTTCAATTGTATATGTTCTATTTTCTTCTCCAAATAATGGCATATAGTAATTATCTTTAAATTTATCAATATTTTGATAAATTTGTTCTTTGCAAGAATCTGAAAGCATATTATATGCAGATTCAATATCTTTATAGTTACAATATTTAATAAATGTTTCAATAGTATTATTTACACTTTTTATTCTTGAACTAGAAACTTGTGAACCTGACACTGCCGATTTATCAGAAACAACAGTTTCATTTGTTTGCCTATATATACTTTCACTTGTTTGCCTATCTTTATCACTATTATTACTATCAATTACTCCTATTTTTGCTAAATAATTTAATATTTGTAATATAGCAAATAAGAAGGCTACAATTAATGCAATCCTTATAATTTTTTTCTTATTTTGGCGAATATACCTTCTAAAATTATGCATAATTTTAGCCTCCTTTTAATTATTTTTTAAATTCATGGAATTTATTAACATTATCAAATACTTGATCTACATCTGCATCAGGATTTGTTGAACCTTGATGTGCAAATTTTGGTACAAATGTATCACGATATTCTTTTTTCCTTTTAGCTGTCATATATCTTGTATCTTCTCCATTCATTACTTGAGTTGCATATTGTGCTGTTGCAACTGCTTTATCCCTACTCATATGAGCATCTCTTTCTAACTTATATGTTGCTGCAATATCATCTATATTTGTTATTTCATGATCTATATAATATGGTACAACTCCTTTCATTATCTCCTTTGCTTCTTTTCTTTCTATTTTTAATTTTGCTTCGAGTTTCTTTATATTTTCTTCATCTTTAATAAATTTTTTAATTTCTTTTTTCTGTTGAACTTTTTTATAGTCATCTCCGTAATATCCCTTTTTTGCTTCTTTTATTCCATCATCTATTTCATCTTTCCTTCGTGCTACAAAATCTGCTCCTCTATTTCCTGCTCTACTTCCTAAAGAATATCCACCTGCTGCTGCAGTTGCCATATATTGTGCTGCTTTAGTTCCATCTCCTGATGTAATTCCTATTAATCCTCCTGCTGCTGCTAATGTAGTTGCTCCTACTACTCCTCCTGCCAATCTTAGAGCTCTTCTTCCTAGTCCATTACCTTCGGCAATCTTAGCTTTATATCTTTGATGCATTCTATTACGCAAATCTAATCCTTTTGCTCCATATTTTATTCCTCTTATTATGCTTCTCTTTCTTGTAGGTGTTTGGGCATTTCCATTATTTGCATTATTATTAGTATTTTGAGGAGCATTTCCTGCTTGCATTCTACGTTGTGCATTGTTATTATTAGTATTTTGAGGAGCATTTCCTGCTTGCATTCTACGTTGTATATTATTAATTCTTCTTCGCATATTATTATTTAGAGGAGAATTTCCTGTAGTATTTCTATTATTTTGACTTTGTGCTTGATTTGGTCTAATTCCATAATTTCCTAAATACTTGTCATATTCTGGATCACCTGGTTCAATACCTTCTGCCTTTAATTCATCTACTTGATCTTGTGTTAATCTTGGATCATATGGATGCATATTGTTATTTTCATCATCTTGATTATCGAAATCTATTGCTTGGGCTGGCCAGTAGTTGTCTCCTTGATCATCAGCTTGACTATTAAGATCAATCTTTACTACTTCATTTCCTTGATCTCCTTGATCTCCTGGTTCATATTCTCCCCATGATGAATTTCCCCAGAAATTTGTTTGATCTTGCGTTGATCCTGTATCATTTGTATTATTCGCTCCACCTTCTCCATTTACATTTGTATTATTTGGTCTGCCATTTCCTATTCCTACCAAATTTTCTGTAGGATCAAATTCTTTATCTCTCCATGGAAATTGATTCTGTTCTTCTTCTTTATTTTCTGAAGCATTTCCTCTTCCTCCATGTCCACCTTTTGGTGGTCTTCTCATTAATGCATTAAGTCCTGACATCATTAATGCAGAACCTGCCATTCCACCAAATATTCCTGGTGTTTTAGCTTTTTCAAATCCAAAGAAGCTACGTAATAATTTTTCAGCAGGAACAAAGAAACCTAATGCTAATACTACATAAAATATGTTATTAGCTGCAAAATGCATAGCTGATCCTATTAATACTATATATAATATCAAATGTAATGGTTGTATCAATAAATTAAATATATATTCTTTAAACCATCCATCAAAAGCTTGTGCTTTTCCATCATTCATTTTATCAATAGGGTATGTTACTGCTACTAATGGTGCTATAATTGTTAAAAATGCCATATATATTACCCTTTTTAAGTATGTAAAACAGAATATTAATGTATATATTACTAATACTACATAAATTATACTATATCCATACTGTATAGTTTTTGGAGTTCCATCATCTTTTCTAATTTGCAATTCCATTCTAGCTTGTTCCATAAAATTATTTGCTGGCCATAATAATACTTTTGCTTCTCCTTCTTGATCTGGATGTTCTAACAAACTTGAATCTTTGTAGAAATATTTTTTATAATTATTTTCCCCAGTATTACTGTTTCCCACTAAAGTTTTATATGCTTGTTTTACTCTATCTGTTGTTCCATCATTACCTGTGCCATCAAAAAAATACACATCAATTGCATTTTCTAGTTCTACTCTACTTATGTTAGGGTCACTGTTTCTAATTTGTTCAATTAGCTCTTGCGTATCTTGATCTTGGAAATTTATAGATGAAATCATATCTGTAATTTTGTTTACAATAGTCATTGAAAATGCCATTATATAATGCATAATAAATAATAAACAAATTGCTACTACCCAATTTCCTAACATTTCTTTATATTTTGCTTTATCATTTGATGTACTTGATATAATAATTCTAATTCCTATATATACTAAAATTGAAAGTAATGCCACTAAAGCAATATTTCTTAATGTTATATACCAACTAGAAACTGTTGATTGTAATTGATTTGCTGTAGACTGTCTTATTCTTCCAGCATTATGTTTAATTTTTTTGGCTCTAACGGTATAGTACTCTTTTAAATCATGTTGATGATTACTCTGATCGTTTACCATATTATCAAAACTTGTACAGCCATTAGCAAAACATCTTATTAATACGACACTTATTTCATAACTTTCTGATAGTGTACTATATGTATAAATAGATTGGTTTAACGTTACATACATATTAGTATACTCATACCCACCATTTGATGTACCACCTCTAGAATTTTCAAACCAATTATTCCAATAAGTATTTTCTTTTACCCAACCTATAGCATCTACTGCTTGTTCATCTTCAATCAAACCATCCCACCAAACATTTGGATTATTATAACCATTAAATATAACTTTATCTTCAAATTTTTGTTCTATATCAGGCGTAACTCCTGCAACCTCATTCGACAAAACCGTACCAACATAACTATTTACTATTCCCTCTTCAGTAAACCAAGATGGGGAAGCACTTTGGAATGAAGTATTCTCAGTACCGCGCCAACTCTTCAATATCATCACTAGCCTGTTGCGCTACTTCATCCTCTTTAGGATTAAAGAAATTAACATCAAATAATATAACTTTGTCTGCAAATATTTCATATGGTGATATTTCATACATTGGTAAGTAGTATGTCTCTGAAAACATATCATTCACAATATTTGTCACAGTATCATAAAATGCAGCATATGCTACTCCGACTAATAGTTAGTGTTAATGCTGCACTTCCCGCAAAAGCAATCCATCCCAATATTGTTGCTCCACCTGTAGGTATTGCAGCAATAACTGCTACAGCTGTTCCTACTATAAATGCAAGTGTAACAATAAATCCCCAAAAACCTTCATTTCCATTACTAACTTTTATAAGCGAATCATCAATTTGCATTATACTACTTTGTAATATACCTTCTACACCATCTGCTAGTGATACAAACAAATTACATACAGGTTCTAGAAGTACATCTGCATTAACAGCGTGAGCAGGACTAGAAACAACAAATTGAAATAGTATTATAATTACTAATGCTATTGCTATCTTTTGCCATATTTTTTTGTTTGTAAATATCTTCATATCTTAAGCCTCCTTATACTTTAAGCTTCCTTTTTCTTTGCTATTTCATTTAAATTTGTTTCTACAAATTCAAATTCCTTTTTCGTTGGTACTATTTTTAAAATTGCCGTATCTGCTCCTACTTTTAATAACCCTTCTCCTTTTCCACAAGTTATTAAAAATCCAGCTTCACCTTCAGAAAGTTTAAATACTTCTTTTAGATATTGTATTTCAGATTTATCTTGCGCTAAAAATAGTTTGGTATCAGATGATGTTAGTACTGCTTGAGCTTCAGGTTTTTCATAAAAGTCTTGAAATCTTTGTGAAATTATTGCAAGCGATACATTTCTTTTTCTAGCACGTCTTGCCATTTTATTTAAAAAGTCTACGGCTTCTTGGTATGGAAGTAACATCCATGCTTCATCTACTAACACTCTTTTCTTTTTTGCTCTTTTTCTATCTTCACTATTTTTCTTAACAAATTTTTCCCAAATCCAAGAAAGTAATATTTGTTGTGCAAGTGGTCTTGCAAATCTTTCTTCTAGCTGAGATATATCTATATTAATAAAAGGTGAACCTTCTAATAATTCAAATGTAGATTGTCCATCAAAATATGCCATTTGTCCATCGTACTCTCTTATGTATTGTTTCATAACTTTTAGTAAATAACTGTAATGATATTGATAGTCTGGATTTTTATTTTCTTGTGCCTTTTTTTGAATTCTTTTAAACCAACTACCTATTGTTGGCATTTTCTTTTTTTCTTTAGAAAACATATTTCCTTCATTTAGTTCAATTTTAGATGACTCATATAAGCTTAAAGGATTACTATTAATACCTAAAGCTGCATATTCTTCTGCTACTGACTCTGCTATAATTTGTTTTGTAAGTTCATTTACTTCATCACTTCTAGTACTACCTTTTGCCATTGTAAGTAAAGCTTGTGTTACATCTTCCACCTTATTTTCAACATTTAAAATTGTTCTTTCTTTTCCTGTAATTTCATCTTTTACTGTTTCTATTTCTAAGTCAAATACATTTATAACTGTCTTAGAGGTAGGACTTATAACTACATTAATTCCACCTAAACTTTCTGCTACTATTCTATATTCTCCCTCTGCATCTAATGCTAAACTTTCTATTCCCATAAGAACAGATGATCTAGATACTAATGTTTTCATTGTAACAGATTTACCAGCACCTGATTTTGCAAAAATTACCATATTGTAATTCGTAAGTGATGGATGGAAATTATCAAATAATATTGGCGTTCCTGTCTGCTTATTGAATCCTAAAGGAACACCTGTAGGATGTCCAATTTCTGAAGTTGTAAATGGAAATACCGTTCCCATTGAATTTCTATCAAATGTATGCACTTTTTTTACTTTATCTTCCATTAATGGTAAATTAGATTTAAAAGCTTCCTCTTGAATTCCCCATGCCGTTTTTATTCCAACTAATGTTTTAGACATTTCTGATGATAATAGTTTTGTATATCTATCTAATTCCTCTAAATTATAGGAAAATAGAGTTGCTACTATAGATGCCTCATATAATTTATTAAATCCTGCTGCTATTTCATCTCTTAGTTGCTCTGCTTCTAACCTTTTTTGAGATATTAAGCTTTCCCTATTTATATTACCTTTATCAGCTGCTACAATTCTTTCTGTTTCTAATTCGTTAATAACTCTATTTAATTCGTTTTGTGATCTTTCTTCTTTTATAGGATTTATATAAATTGATGTATTAATATCTCCAAAAAGATACATATCTCTAAACAACTCTGGAAAGGTACACATTCTTGGAAGAGAAGATACGAAAAAACTTCTTGCATATCTTTTTGTATTAGATATTATTTCTAAATGATCAATATTAGACACATCAATGCCAGAAGGTGCAATTAATTCTTTGATGCTCTTTTTTCTTAAAAATTGATTTTGTTCTTGTTGTTCTTTACGCTGTCTTTCTAGTTCTTCCTGTTGTTTTAGCTTTTGTTTTTTTAATGTCATCTGCCTTACCTCCTTTTTTGTCTTTATTTTTTTCATTATCAATTTTTTCTTGTGCCTTTTCGGATACTTCTTGTCCTATCAATTCTTCATTTTCTTGTATAATTAATTTTGCCATATTATCAATTAAGTCATTTATTTTATCTTCTTTTTCTTTTATCGCTCTTTGTTTTTCATTTTCTTCCACAACTTCAAAAACAACCTCATTTGCTTTTCTTATAGCATCTTCTTCTATCTTTTTATCTAAAGCTTTCATTCTTTTATCTAATACATCAGGTGCTGTTGAATATAAATCTTCATATCCTGAATTTAAAACTCTATTTAAATTGTATACTTCAGATTCATCTCTATTATAAGCTACATATAATAATTCCATTAATTCATTAGAATCTAAAATTTTGCCTTTTACTTCGCATACAAATAATGCACTAATAATAGATTGTGCTTTTGTATATAACTCTGTAAACGCATTATTTTTTATTTCTTCTTTATCAAAATTTTGATTATCTGTGTCTTCTGAATAATAAGGAATTACTATATAATATTGTTTTGTTAGTATGTTTTTATTAAAACTCATTTGCTCTGTGTTACGTATAATATCCATTCCATATTCATATAAATTTCTTTGTTTGATAACTTCATATTTGTATTTTGATAGTTCTTCTTTTGAATACATTTTTGAGTTTTCTTTTTCTCTATATTCCATTTCTGTTTTTACTAATTTATCTTGTATTTCTTTTACTTTATCTTTATATGTACCAATACTTCCTTCTAAATTAACCGTTCTTGTTTGTGTATAAATTTGTATAGGATGTCTTAATGTATTTAAAAATTGTAAAAATCCCTGTTCTACACTTGTTTTTTCTACACCAGACATTAAATCATAATTTACACCTTGACATTCTATTACCATAAGATATCTTTTACCATTTTTTTGTACAATCATATTATCTTCAATTGCATCAAACTCCATAAAAGAAAATATTGACTGTTTATTATAATTTGTGTTTATTTTATCTGGAGTCTCATTTACTTTTGTTTTTTTATTATTTTTTGTTAAATCATTTTGTGGTTTCTTTTCTTTTTTTTCTTTTACTTTTAATATTATAAAAATAGCTAATAAAAAAATTAATATTGCAATCATAAAATATAATACATATGTTAATAAGTTAATTGATTGATCATTCATCTTTTGATTCCTCCTTGTTTACAGTATCTAAACTGTTAGAATATACATATATTTTTCTTTTATTTTTTTTAAACATTATCCATCTTTTTATAACATTATCTATGTTTTCTCCACTTGTCTTTCTGGTAAATTCAAAGTTTTTTATATCTGGCACTTTAAAAGTGGCAATTGAAAAACCTATAATTCCAAATATTGCTGCTATTATAATACCAATCATTGTTAATCCAATTAATTTCAATATAAAATAAAATATTAGACCAATTCCTAATCCTGCTGCTGTATATATAATAGCTTTGGTAGAAAAAATATATAAAATTCTCGATTCTCCTTTATAATTTCTAGGTATTTCATATGTCTTCATTAATATGCCTCCTTTTATTTATTTATTAAATTATTATTATTCCTTATTATATTATAACAGATTTTGTCAGTAATTGTAACAATATATTAAAAAAAAATGATATTTAATATTTTTGTAATATTTTTGTAACCATATGTTAATATCTTGCTTTATTAATTTACATGCTATAATTTGACATAATATCATAAAATGTTCCACTTATATAATGAAAAAAGTATAATTAGTTCTTCAAAAGATATCTTCTTATTATATCTTCCGTATAAATTTCTTTTTTAATTAAAATTTTATTTATATTTAATTTGTGTTGCTAAACTAAAAAGTTTAACGGAGTTTCTTCCTATTATATAAAAAAGAAGAAGAAATCCATATAGATTCTTCCTCTTTTTTTATATATAATAAATGTTTTATTATAATGTGTTTGCAAAACCGAATATAACACTTGCTATTGTTGAAGCTGCAAATATAAATACAGCACCAATTATGTATGGCAATAATGTCTTTTTGTATTCTGCTTTTTCTTCTGCACTTCCCATCATGTATTTAATACCTAATACAACCAATATAATTACTGATATTATTGAACCTGCTGTAGAAATTACTGTAATTGCTTGATTTCCTAAGCCAGTTATTTTATTTACATCTGTATTACTATCACCGTTAAAATTTTTAGGATCTGTTCCTAAAGCAAAAACAGGTGCTATTGCCATACTAGATATCATTATTATTAACATTATAGTAAATAAAATTTTAGATACTTTTTTCATTTTTCATCATCCTTTCTTTTATTTTTTATATTTTAAATCTTTGTAACCAAAGAACTTTAATAACTTAATTTTTATTAAATTTTATTTAAATATATTATAAATTATAGATACTATTGTTGAACCAGCAAATACAAGTATTGCACCAATAAAATATGGTAATAATGTTTTTTTGTATGTTGCCTTTTCTTCTACACTTCCAAGCATATATTTTATACCTAAGGCAATTAACACCAAAACTGATACAATTGAACCCACAGTTGTACACACTGTTATAATAGCATTTCCAGCATTGTTGATATCATCTAAGTTGTCTGGTGTTCCTCCATCTAAATCTTTTATATTCATTGCATATATGTTATTATAAAAGAAAACTGTAAATAACAATATAATTATAAATATTTTTAAAATTTTTTTCATTTACCTTCTCCTATTATATTCCACTAAAAGTACTTATAACTATTTTCCAAATTCCAAATGCTCCAAATACTACAATGCATCCAACAATATATGGTATAAGTCCTTCTTTTACATTTGCTTTATCTTCTGCACTTTCCATCATAAATTTAATTCCTAAAATAATTCCAACAACTACTGAGGCAACCATTCCAATTGATGTAACTATATTATATATACTATCCGAAGCACTTTTTAATTCAGATTGATCTACTTGCATATCTTCATTTGCAGAACTTAAAAAACTGTTAGCATCATCTACCCAGGTAGCATTCACTATATTACTAGGAAAAATACTTATTATTATAAAAATACTTATTATGGTTAAAATTTTTAATATTATTTTTTGCATTTTTCCCACCTTCTTTTTTATTATATAGCTTATATTTGTGTTGCAATATTATAAATTATTGCTACTAAATTTGTTATTCCAAATACTAGTAATGCTCCTATAAGATATGGCATTAGCAATTCTTTATATTGAGCTTTTTCTTCTAAACTTCCTACCATATATCTTATACCTATAATAACAATTGCAATAACAGAAGCTATACTTCCTATAACTTGTATAGGACCAATTATTTTATTACCAATATCTACTAGTTTTTGATCTTCTTTAGTATTTGGTGCTGATGGCTTAAAGTAATTTGCATTAAAATCTGTTGCAGCTATACTAATATTACCTTGCTGAAAAGTACAAAATATAGTAATAGAAACTAAAAATATTAATAAGAGTTTTATACTTATTCTAATTACTTCTTTCATACTTTCACCTCAACTTTCTTGCCTACTATTTTTATTATACAATATTTTCTAATTTTTTTCAACTTTTTTTCTAATTATTTGACAAATTTAATATTTTTGTAATATTTTTATGCTTTTTTAAGCTATTTTGGTTTGATGCACCATGTTTCTTAATCCACGTTTAACTTTTGTTTTAAACAATAATGCTCTTTGAAATAAAAAATATTTAAAAAGAAAAAATTTACTAAGAATAATTTTTTCCTTATTTAATATAAAAAAAATAATATAAAGTTAACCCCCTTATATTACATAATACTGGCGGAGATGAGAGGGTTCGAACCTCCGCGCCCTTTTCAGGACCTAACTGTTTAGCAAACAGTCCCCTTCACCACTTGGGTACATCTCCATTTTATAAATAAAAGTTAGATATTACTTATTTTTTAAATATCTAACTTTTTTTTGGCGGAGAGGGTGGGATTCGAACCCACGGTACGCTATAAACGCACGCCAATTTTCAAGACTGGTGCCATAAACCAACTCGACCACCTCTCCATATTCGCAGGTAATTCCTGCGACAATATTTATATTAGCATTTTTAAAAAAATTTGTCAATACTTAATAATTGTTTTTTAATTTTTTATTTGAAAATTTTTATTATAGACAATACATATTTTATTTAATTAATCCCAAAATTCTTTCTAAGTCATCATTTGATGTATATTCAATTATAATTTTCCCACGCCTTTTTCCTGCATCTAATCTTACTTTAGATCCAAAAAAACCTTGAAATGTATCTTCTATACTTTTATATAAGATATGATTTCTTTTTTGTTCTTCTTTTGTTTCTTTTATTTTTGATTTTGCTTTTTTCTCCATTTGTCTTACAGTTGTCCCTCTTTCTAGTATGTGAATTGCCGTTAGATATTGTTGTTCTGGATCTGTAATAGCAAGCAATGCTTTACAATGACTTTCTGATAGTTTTCCCTCTTTTGCCATTTCTAATACTCTAGGCTCTAGATTTAAAACTCTTACCCAGTTTGCAATTGTACTTCTGCCTTTTCCTATTTTTTGTGCAATTTCTTCTTGTGACATATTATAATTATCAATTAACGTTTTTATTCCCATTGCTTTTTCTACTGGATTTAGATCTTCCCTTTGCATATTTTCAATAAGTGATATTTCTGAATTTATTTTTTCATTGTCTTCTCTTATAATTGCTGGTATTTCTTTTAATCCTGCTATTTTAGAAGCTCTCCATCTTCTTTCACCTGCTATAATACTATAATAATTATCCTTTTTTGTTACTACAATTGGTTGTATAAGCCCATATTCTTTAATAGATGTTGCTAGTTCTTCTAAAGACTCTTGATCAAATCTTTTTCTTGGTTGGTTTCTATTTGGCTCTACTTCAGTTATTTTCAATGTCTTTAAAGTATCATTTTCTTGTACTTGTTCTTCTATTGGTGTTGGTCCAAATAAAGCATCTAATCCTTTTCCTAACCCTGTCATTTTTGCCATTTTTATTCCTCCCTTTTTATATTTTTATGCTATTTTCCTTATCTTCTATTTTATTCTTCTAAAATATTATATTTTTAACATATTATACATCTAACATATGCTTTGCTTTTTTTTCTTCTTCATTTATTTTTAAAAATTCTTTTGCAAACTTTACATAACTTTTTGCTCCTTTTGACCTTGAATCATATTCTGTAATTGGCATTCCATAACTTGGTGCTTCGCTAAGTCTTACGTTTCTTGGTATTACTGTTTTATATACTTTATTGTCAAAATATTTTTTCACTTCTTTTACTACTTGATTTGATAAATTTGTTCTCATATCGTACATAGTAAGTAATGCACCTTCTATTTGTATGTCTTTATTTAAATGTTTTTTTACTAAGTTAACAGTATTTAATAATTGTCCTAATCCTTCTAAAGCAAAGTATTCACATTGTACCGGTATTAAAACACTATTTGATGCCGTAAATGCATTTAATGTAACTAATCCTAATGATGGTGGACAATCAATTAATATATAATCAAATTTATTTTTTATTGCTTCTATTTTTTCTTTTAATCTTTGTTCTCTTGACATCATAGAGACTAGTTCTACCTCTGCACCTGCTAGGTTCATATTTGCAGGACAGATTTTTAGATTTTTTATATTGGTTTCTTGTATAGCTTGTTCTAATTTTGCATCATTTACTAAAATATCGTATGTAGAAATTTCTGCCTCTTTTTCTAATCCAAGTCCACTTGTTGCATTACCTTGAGGGTCTGCATCTATTAAAAGTATTTTTTTTCCTTTTTTAGCTAATATAGTAGCTAAATTTACTGCTGTTGTGGTTTTCCCTACTCCACCTTTTTGGTTTGCTATTGATATTATTTTCCCCACTTTTTTGCCTCCATTTATTAGTTAATTTTTATTCATTAGTTCTTTCATTCTTACATTATAATAATATATAAATAACTAAAAAAAGTCAACAAAATTTATTAAATTTTATTGACTTTTTTATTTTATTGTTATTCTATATTCACAAACTATATTTTCAAAAAAATTGATTTTTATGCTATTGGTTCTTTTGATGGCGTTCCTGGCTTTCTTGGATATTTAATTGGTGTTTTTTCTAATTTTTTTATTGTTATAATATTTCTTTTTATATCACTATTAGGTAAAGTAAGAAAATCATTTTTAATAATCTTTCCACCTAAAACCTTAATAGCATTTTTACCATTTTTTATTTCTTCTTCAACATCTGGTCCTTTCATACAAATACATCTTCCATTTATTTTTATAAATGGAATTAGGTATTCTGATAAAGTAGATAAATTGGCTACTGCTCTTGAAGTTGCTATATCGTATTTTTCACGATAATTCTTATTTTTCCCTAATTCTTCTGCTCTTCCATGTATTGCTTGTATGTTCTTTAAATTTAGCTTATCTATTACGTATTCTAAAAATTTAATTCTTTTATTTAGTGAGTCTACTAATGTAACTGTTATATCTTCTCTAAAAATTTTTAATGGAATTCCTGGAAAACCTGCCCCTGTACCTATATCTATTATACTTTCGGATCTATTAATATATCTTTCAATTGTTAAAGAGTCAATAAAATGCTTTAAAATAATTTCTTCTGGGTTTGTTATGGCAGTTAAGTTTATGTTTTTGTTCCACTCTAAAAGTATATTCATATATTTATAAAATTTTTCTATTTTTTCTTTTTCAATATCTATTTGTATTTTTTCTAAATATCTTTTAAATATTTTTTCAAAATCTTCTTTTTCCATTATTGACTCCTTTGTTTATTTCTTTATTTCTTTATTTTTTTGTTGTAAATATACTAAAAGTACTGATATATCTGCTGGAGAAACACCTGAAATCCTAGATGCTTGTCCTATTGAATGTGGTTTAAACTTATTTAGCTTTTGTCTGCCTTCTAAACTAATGCCTTTTATTTTTTCATAATCGATTTCTTCAGGCAACAACTTTTCTTCTAATTTTTTAAACTTTTCTACTTGGAATTCTTGCATTTTAATATATCCTTCATATTTTACTTGTATTTCTACTTCTTCTTTTTCTTGTTTTGTTAAAATTGGCCTGTTTTTATCTATTTTTTCAAGTTTTTCATAACTTAATTCTGTTCTTTTTAATAATTCAGACATTTTTATTCCTGTAGATAATTTTGTTGTTCCTACACTTTCTAGTAATTCATTAACTTCTATATTTGGTTTTACTGTTAATTCTTTTAGTCTTTTTATTTCTTGTTCAATATTTTTTTTCTTATTTTCAAATTTTTTATATCTTTCTTCTGATATAAGTCCTATTTCATATCCAAGTTTTGTTAATCTTAAATCCGCATTATCTTGTCTTAATAACAGTCTGTATTCTGCCCTAGACGTCATCATTCTATATGGTTCATTTGTTCCTTTTGTAACAATATCATCAATTAAAACACCTATATATGC
>CANQVM010000023.1 GCA_947627265.1 uncultured Clostridia bacterium
TTAAGGCTCTGCTTGTAATATAGCCTTTTAGGCGTTATGAGTAAAATACCTCCGGCTTAGCCGGAGGATATTTATTTACACACTTTTAATACAAAAAAAACGCTATCTAGGTTCGGATAGCGCTATCTTGGTGAGCCAGGAGGGGTTCGAACCCCCGACCCCAGGCTTAGAAGGCCTGTGCTCTATCCAACTGAGCTACTGACCCATATATAATGAACAATAAATATAATAACATAAAAAAACACATGTGTCAACAACAAAAAAGCAAAAAATTAAAAAATAATATTAAAAAATCCAATTAGACCAAAAGTTATGAAAAGAACATTAGATAAAGCCTCTATAAATTTTGGTTTTAATTTTTTCCCTAAAAGTTTACCGAAAAATAAGGCAATAGAATTACTAGTGACCATACCAAAAATTGATCCCAATATTAAAGAAATTCTATTTTCAGGATATTGTAGGCCCAGACCTAAGGATGCTAGAAAGGTTTTGTCACCTAATTCGCCAACTATGATGCTTAATGCAATTATAGTAATATAACTTAATTTAAAATGAGAAAGTTTTTCTAAAAGAAAGGATTTTGTATTAGAACCTTCTTCTTTTTTAGACATAAATCCTAAAATACCAAATAAAAGAAAAGAGGTATATGTTAAAAGTTCTAAATAAAAATTAAACGTTTCATTCTGTAGAGAGCCTAATTTACTACCAAATAAAATTGCTAAACCGTGACTAAAAAAAGTGCCTAAAGCTACACCGATTAAGATATTTTTTGCTTTGTCCTTAGTAGAAAAAGATAATACTAATAATTGAGTTTTATCTCCTAATTCAGATAAAAAAATAAGTGCAAAACTAATAAAAAATGGATATATAAATTCCATATATTAAACACCTCTTCATTTTTAATGAGTATGCTAAAAAAAATAAAATATGTACAATTAGTAGTCATTTGTAAAGGATATATATAATTAATAAATATTAATTATATATAAATAAAAAATTGCTACTAATAAGCCTATAAAAATATTAACTTATTAAAATTTATAATTTGTAAATGAAGTAACTAGAAACAAGAATCCATATATATTGTAAATTTTTTGTGAATTACTTTACTTTAAAAAGATAAAATGATAAGATAAAAAAAGTTTATAATTAGATAAAAATTAAAGGAGGAATTTTTTGTGATAGAAGTAAAAAATGTTACAAAAAAGTATGGAAAGACTATTGCCGTAGATAATATTAGCTTTACAATTAATGAAGGCGAAATAATTGGGCTTTTAGGACCAAATGGAGCGGGCAAAAGTACAACAATGAATATGCTTACAGGTTTTATTGAACAAACTCAAGGAGATATTATAATTGATGGATATGATATGTTAAGAAAACCTAAAAAGGCAAAGACTAAAATTGGGTATATGCCAGAGGGAGTGCCTCTTTATACAGATCTAACTGTAAAGGAATTTATTTCATATATGGCAGAATTAAAAAAGGTAGATAAAAAAACAAGAAAAGAAAAAGTACAAGAAATAATGAAAAAAACAGGATTAGAAAATGTTGAACAAAAACTAATTAAGAATTTATCAAGAGGATATAAACAAAGAGTGAGTATGGCTGGAGCATTAATAGGAGATCCTAAAATACTAATTTTAGATGAACCAACTGTTGGACTTGATCCAAAGCAAATTACTGAAATTAGAAATTTAATAAAAGAACTAGGAAGAACACATACTGTTATTTTAAGTTCTCATATTTTATCAGAGGTAAGTCAAATTTGTAATAAAGTAATTATTATTAATCAGGGAAAGATTATTGCAGTAGATTCTCCAGAAAATTTAGAAGAAAAAGTGTCAAATAAAAATTGTTTATATATTTTAGTAGAAGATCCAGAAAACAAAATGGAATTTATAAAAGAAAAAGTTAAAGAAATTAAAACGATAGAGTTAATACAAAGTAATGAAGATGGAACAAAAAAATATATGGTTGAATCAAAAGAAAATAAAGATTTAAGAAAGTCAATTTTTTCAGAGTTAGCCAAAGAAAATATTACAATACTTGAAATGAAAAAAGAAGATAGCACATTAGAGGATGCTTTTATGAAACTAATAGAAGGAGGAAATAAATAGATGTTAGCAATTATAAAAAAAGAATTAAAAACATATTTTTATTCACCAGTGGGGTATGTATTTATAGGATTATTTTTAATTATGTTTAGCATATTTTTCTATGTAGATGTATTCCAATATCAAAGTACAAATTTTGAATACATATTTTACTCAGGTGCAACAATACTAACTTTCATTGTACCAATTTTAACAATGAGAACTATGGCAGAAGAAAGAAAAACAGGAACTGAACAATTACTTTTAACTTCTCCTATTAGCATTACCAAGGTTGTATTAGGAAAGTTTATAGCAGCTAGTTTAATTGTTTTAATAACAGAAATATGTACATTTTTATATTTTGGTATTTTATGTTATTTTGGAAATCCACATATAACAACTGCGCTTATTACACTTTTAGGATTTTTATTATTAGCTATGAGTTATATAAGTTTTGGAATATTAGCTTCTAGTATTACAGAAAATCAAATTATTGCTGGCGTTATTACAATAGGATTTTTTATATTAATGTGGTTTTTACCACAATTTAATAGTATATTTACTAACTTTTCACTAATTAATCTATTTTCTAAATTTCCAACTGGACAAATAGATATTGCAGATACTGTAACATTTATAGTATTTACGATTATATGTTTGCTAATTACAGTTATTTTAATGCAAAGAAGAAAAAGCATAAGATAGAAGGAGGAAAAGAGATTGAAAAAAGAAAAACAAAAAGTAATTGATACCAAAGAAGAAAAACAAAAAAATAGATTTATAGAGATTATTAAGAAGAAATGGTTAGTAAATGGAGCTAAGACTTTTATATTAATTGCCATATTAATTGCTATTTTTATAGGGATAAATATATTAATGCAATCATTAGAATTGACACCACTTGATTTTAGTCAAGATAAACTTTATACATTAACGCAAGAAAGTAAAGATAAAGTTAAAAATATTGATAAATCTGTAAATATTTATTTTATAGGGTATACAGATGAAGATTCTAATTTAGATCTAGCTAAACAATATAAAAATGTAAATGAAAAAATTGTTGCAGAGGCAATAAATATAGAAAATAGACCAGATTTAGCAAATAAGTATGGAATTGAAAGTGGAACGCAAGGAATTATTGTAGAGTGTGGAGAAAAATCAAAAGTGCTAACAGCAAGTGATTTAGTTACTTATGATACTTCTACTTATGAGACAATTAGTATAGCAGAAGAAAAATTAACTAGTAGTATTCTTTCTGTAACAAGTGATGTTATTCCAAAAGTATATTTTTTATTAGGATATAGTGAATTTTCATTAAATCAAAATATGAATTACTTAAATATGTATTTAGAAAATGAAATTAATGAAATAGAAACATTAGATGTATTATCTACAGGAAATATACCTGATGATTGTAATACACTTGTTATTACAACTCCAAATAAGGATTTTGATGATGTAGCTACTAATTCTATTTTAGAATACATACAAAAGGGAGGCAACATATTATGGTTAAATACAGCAATAACCAGTAATAGAGATATGCCAAATGTAAATAAGGTATTAGAAAATTATGGTGTAAAACCATTTGAAGTAGGAATTATAAGAGAGACAGATACTAGTAAGATGGTAGCTAATTCTCCTGATTTGATTATTCCAATAATACAACAAACTACTGTAACAAAAGATTTATATAATACAACAGGGGTAATATTTGTTAATGCTACAAAAGTAAATATTGATGAAGATAAGTTATCAGAATTAAATGTAACAAAAACAGATTTATTAGTAACAGGGGATAATTCATATTTTAGAAAAGATTTCAGTATACAATCAAATGCTGCAAGTCAGTCAGATGAAGTAGGTAGTTTTATAGTAGGAGCTGAATTAGAAAAAACTGTTAAAGAATCAAATGAAGAAACTCAAGAAAATGCTGTAACTTCGAAATTAATTATCTACGGAGAAAATATTTTTATTTCTGATTATCAGTTAAATAGTAGCTCTTCATATCCAGCAATTCAACTTGCATATAATAAAGATTTAGTATTAAATTCTATTGCATATTTAGCTGATAGAGAAGAAGATATTACTGCAAGAAAAAGCACAGGAACTGTAACTTATACAGCAACAGAAACAGAAGATACAGTCATAAAAGCTATTATCTTTGGAGTACCTGTTATAATTATTATAGTTGGAATTGGTGTATGGCAAGCAAGAAGAAGAAAAAAATAGAATAAATAAAAAAAACTTCCATAAAATATAATGGGAGTTTTTTTATGAAGAAAATATTAAAGATTGTATTTGTAATTATAGGAACATTAATAGGAGCTGGATTTGCTTCTGGACAAGAAATGTATATATTTTTCTTTTCGTATGGAAAGGAAGGATTAATTGGTATTATAGTATCTAGTATTTTAATTGGAATTATTATAAATAAATCATTATATATAGTGCATAAATATAAAATAAAAACATATAAACAATATTTAGAAGTATTTTTTAAAGCTAAATCAGATGAAAAATATTTTAACTTTAAAAATATAATTAATATTATAATTAATATTTTTATATTTGTTACTTTTTGCATTATGATTGCAGGATTTGGAGCATATTTTGAGCAACAAATTGGTATAAATAAAATTATTGGTAGTATTATCCTTTCGAGCTTGTCTTTTATTATATTTATGAAAAGCATAAAGGGAGTAGTAAAAGTAAATGAAATATTAGTACCAATATTAATTATTTTTATAATAATTGTCGGACTGGTTACCTTAATAAATATTGATTTAAAAAATTTTGGAGATTATTTAATTAACACAAATAAATCAAATTCAATTTTAAGTGCTATTTTATATAGTAGTTATAATAGCATTTTATTAATACCAGTTTTAATAACCTTGAGAGATTATATAACAAATAAAAAGCAAATAAAAAAGATATCTATTATAACAACAGTGATTATAATTGTATTATCTAGTATAATTTTTTTACTATTAACAAAAGTAGATGTAGATATAACAAAATTGCAAATGCCAGCAGTTTATGTTGTAAATAATATGTCAAAAATTTTAGGCTATGGTTATGGGTTCATTATATTAGGATCTATTTTTACAACATCTGTATCATTAGGAACAAGCTTTTTACAAAATGTTACAAATAATAAAGAAACGCAAAAATCAGAGAAAATATATAAAAAATCAATTAAAGGTGAGAAACATAATAAAAGTTATACACAGATTGCGGTAATTATGTGTATAACTTCTGTTATAATTTCTAAATTTGGCTTTTCAAATTTAATTAATGTACTATATCCTATATTTGGATATTTAGGATTGTTACAAATTTTAGCAAATATCTTGAAAAAAACATAAAAAACTGGTATAAATTAAATATAAAAACTAAGGAGAAATAATAAAATGAAAGATATTTGGATGGAATCTGCAGTGGATAATAATACTAAAAAAATTAATAAAAAAAAATTATTAGTTACAACTTTAATTATTATAATTACTATATTTTTAATAATTATAGTAGGTTTATATTATACAAATAGACAAGCCAGAGACTGGATAGATAAAAATATATTTAGAAAAGAAGTTATACAAGATAGTGTAGACACAATTGATTTAAAAGAAGGGGAAAATGTAAATATATATGCTTTTAATAAATATATTGGAATACTGAACAAAACTAAATTTTCAATATATGGAAGTACAGGAAATGAAGAAAAAACATTAGATATACAAATTTCAAATCCAATTTTCCATTCTGAAAATCGATTTTTAGCAATTGCAGAAAATAACGGAAAGAAAATATATCTAATTTCAGATAAGGATATTGTTTGGAATACAGAGGTAGAAGGAAACATATCACAAATATATGTAAATAAAAATGGATATGTTGCAGTTGTAATGGAAGATACAATTTATAAGTCAGTTATTGCAGTGTATGATCCAAACGGAACACGAATGTTTAAAAACTATTTATCTTTTACCAAAGCTGTAGATGTTAGTATATCAAATGATAATAAATATCTAGCAATTGCAGAAGTTGATACATCTGGAACAATGGTACAATCTAGTGTAAAAATTATATCAATTGAGAAAGCTAGTACAGATCCAACAAATTTCTTAGATAATACATATAAAAGTGAACAAAATAAACTAATTACAAAAATAAAATATCAAGATAAAAATAATCTAGTATGTATGTATACAGACTCTATTTGTGAAATAGAAAATGGTCAAAATGTAGTTTTAACAGAAAACAAAGATAAAAAAGTAATATTTGAGTGTATTAACTTATCAAATTATGTATGCTCTATTGAAGAAAAGTCATCAGGATTATTTACAGCAGACTCACTTATAAATATAATTAATGTAAGTAATAAGGATGTTAAACAATATGTAGCAGACTCTATTACAAAAGAAGTTTTTACATATGGAAACATTATAGCATTAAATTTAGGTACAGAAATAGAGTTTATAGATGTAAATGGTCTATTAGTAAAAAGATATATAGCAAATCAAGAAATCACAAATATTGTAGTTTCAGACAATATAGCTGGTATTATATACAGAGATAAAATTGATATAGTTAATTTATAAAAGGAGAAAATATGGGAATTATAGTTGATTTAGTTATTATATTTTTGATTTTATTATCAACATTTTTAGGATATAAAAAGGGATTAATTGCATTAGGAATTCAACTAATTGCATTTGTAGTTTCTTTAACCATAACATTTATATTATACAAACCAATTGGAAATCTTATAATAAATGCTACATCTATAGATGAAAAATTGCAACAGACAATAGAAGTTGAATTAAGTAACTTTTTATCTGAAAACAATGAAAATGTAACAGAAAATATATTAATTGAAAATGTAGAAGAAGGAATGTTGCCTGAAACATCCAAGGTACTAGCTATTAATATAATATATATTGTAACAATGTTAGTTTTATTTATTATAAGCAGAATTTGTTTATTATTAATTAAATCAATGTCAGATTTTATAACAAAATTACCAATAATAAAGCAATTTAATAAAATAGGTGGTACTTTATATGGACTATTAAGAGGTTTTGTAGCTTGTTATGTTGTATTAATGATTATAAATTTGATAATTATATTTAATCCAAAAAGCTTTTTAACGGATATTATAGATAAATCTTATTTATCAAAATCATTAATTTCATATAATATTTTGTCTTCAATAAATATAAATAAATAGTAATCACTTGCAAATTGTAAATTAGTGTCCAATTTGTGAAATTTTTCAAGATTTGTTGCCTTTTATAAATATTTCTGTTATACTTAAAACATAAAATTTTAGGAGTGAATATTTTGAAGAAAAATAAAACTAACGAAAGAATAAAAAGAAATAAAATAAATAATAAAAAGAAACAGAAGAAAAAAGTAGGAAGAAAAGTTTTATTATTTATAGTAGTATTATTAATAGTGGCTGGAGGAGTTTTTGCTTATAAAATCCAAAAAAATGGTGGAGGAGTAAGTGGAATGATTGCTACTGTAATTGGTCATGATGAAAACACGAAGAAAAGTTTAGGAGAATTTAAATGTTTAATATTAGGAATAAGTACGGACCAACAAAATGTTAATTTAACAGATACAATTATGGTTGCTTCATATAATCCAAATACTCAAAAATCTACTTTATTATCAATTCCAAGAGATACATATACAGGTAGCAATTCCGCAAAAGCAACAAGCTATGAAAAAATAAATGCTTTATATAGTAGAAAAAATAGACCAGATGAAACATTAGCAGCTGTAAATCAAATCACAGGATTAGATATTAAGTATTATGTTGTAGTTAAAACAGAAGCATTAATAAAATTAGTAGATGTAATTGGTGGAGTTAAATTTGATGTGCCAATTGATATGGATTATGATGATTCTTCTCAAAATTTACACATACATCTAAAAAAAGGAGAACAATTATTAGATGGAGATAAAGCAGAGCAGTTAGTGAGATTTAGACATAATAATAATGGTACATCATATCCAGAAGAGTATGGAGATAATGATACTGGAAGAATGAGAACACAAAGAGAATTTATAATGCAAGTTGTTAAACAAACAGCAAAACCAGAAAATATCTTCAAATTAGGTGAAATACTTGATGTAGCTAAAGAATATGTTACTACTAATATCAATTTTGATGTGGCAAAGGACTATATACCATATGTAGTAGATATAGATAAAGATAATATACTGACTGCATCAATACCTGGAACAAATACAAAGAATAACACGAGTGGAACATGGGTTTTTGTATATAACAAAAAGGAAACAAAAACTTTGATACAAGAATTATTTTATGACAGAGATGCTGAAGAGAATACAGATGAAGCATCTGATGATACAACTACAATAACTTCTGACAGTAAATCAAAAATAAAAATTGAAATATTAAATGGAAGCGGAGTAAGTAATAATTTACAAACTGTTACAACAGAGCTAACAGATGCAGGATATCAAGTTACTAGAACAGGAACTACAAATTCTACAGCCAAGACAGTAATTATTAATAAAAAAAGTACAAATGATACATTACTAAAAAATATAAAAGAAGTATTAGGTATAGGAAATGTACAAGATAGCCAATCTAGTTCAAGTAAAGTAGATGTAACAATAATTATTGGTAAAGATTATAAATAATTAAAAAAATAATAATAAAAATATATTTAATAATTAATTCTAAAGAAAAAGATAAGTAATACATTATTTTAAAATATTACTTATCTTTTCTTAAATATATATTTTAATCAATTTTATTTTTATGAAAAAATATTTTATAAAGCAGAAATATACATACAATAAAATATAAAGTATATAAAAAATAGCTTAAAAATTTAGACTCTTCAACATTATGAGAGGCAATTAAATCTGTAGTATATTCAACACCATCAACACAATATTTAACTTTTCCCAAAATAGCTCCTTCATCAATTGGAGCAGAAATATTTTCATTCAAAGTTATTTCAGGATCTATATCTTCAATTAATTCAGAATTATTTATTAAAACAGGTACAGTTTCAGATATTAATAAATCAAGACTTTTGCTATCACTTGTAGCATTAGATACTTCTATATTTGTTATGACATCTTTATCATTAGCAATATTTTTTATAGAATAATTAGAATAAGCATATTCATAAAGCGTGGAAGTATCTGTAAATCTATTATTACTACCGAGAACAACACAAATTAATTCTAAATTATCTTTATATGCTGAAGAAACTAAGCATTCTTTGGCACCGAGAAGTATATCCAGTTTTTCCAGTTGTTAAATAATTATAATAATAATTAGATTTAGGAATAATAAGTTCATTTGTAGAGGGATAAGTTCTAGAGTCTGATTTATTAGTAGCTGGAATAGCACAAGAAGCTTGACCTGCAATTTTACGAAATGTATCATTTTTAAGACAATATTTCATTATAAAAGCTAAATCATATGCTGTTGTATAATGGTTTTCATCATCTTTTCCATATGTATTAGTAAAATTTGAATTATTTAAGTTCAATTCATGTATTTTTGTATTCATCATAGTTACAAAACTATCTATAGAACCGCCGACATATTCTGCTAACACATTAGCAGCATCATTAGCAGAATGAACTAACAGAAGTTCCAGTAATTGTTCAACAGTGAGCTGTTCACCTATTTGAATATTTGCAGTTGAATATCCCTCTGGAATAGACATTATAGCATCATAGCTTGCAGTTACAACATCATCTAAATTTGAATTTTCTATAACAAGGATAGAAGTTAAAATTTTAGTTGTACTTGCAGGATACATTTTTTCATTTTCAAATTGACTATAAATAATCTTATTTGTATTACTATCTAGTAATACAGCAGATTTAGCACTTATAGAAGGAGTATTGGAAGATGTACTTGCAAATAAATAGCTATAGTTCGCAAATAGAATTATAAAAGTTAATAGAAATATATTAAAAAATTTTTTTACTTTCATATTTTTTCTCCTAATTTATTTAAAAATAATATACATTATTTTTATTAAAATTTCAATAGAATTAATATTTAGGTTTTATATTTTAATAATTTATAAAAAAGCAAATATATAATAAAAAAAATTCTAGATATCAAAATTATCTAATAAAAAATAGAAAGGCAGGTTAATATGAATAATTTTAATAAGAAGCAAAAAACAATAATTATAATTATAATAAGTGTAATAATAGTAGGAATTTATTATTATGTTAATACAAATGATAAAAATTTTTTAATCGAACAAGATAGTTCATTAGATTTAGAAACAAACGAAGAAAAGAGTAAAGAAGAAAAAGATCAAGAAGAATTAGAAAGTGAAAATAATACTATAATTGTACATATATCTGGAGCAGTATTTCAAGAGGGAATAGTAGAATTAACATGTGGTAGTAGAATATCAAATGCTATAGAAAAAGCAGGGGGATTAAAAGAAAATGCTTGTATAGAAGATATCAATTTAGCTTATATATTAGAAGATGGAATTAAAATTCATATACCAACAAAAGAAGAAGTAGAAAAAAACAATTTAGAAAAACAACAAAATAAACAGCAAACAAATCAAAATGAATATATTACAAAATCAAGTAGAACAAATTCAGAAAGTGAAACAAATATAGAAGATAATACTACATCTAAAATTAACATTAATACAGCCACACAAACACAATTAGAAACATTACCAGGGATAGGTAAATCAACAGCATTAAAAATAATCAATTATCGAAAGGAAAAAGGGAATTTTAAATCGATAGAAGATATAAAACAAGTTGGTGGAATTGCCGAAAACAAATTTAATAAAATAAAAGATTTAATAGAAGTATAAATTTAATAAATTTGGTTATATAATATTAGCTAAATTGATAATACTCCAGTAATTTTATAAAAAATAAAAAAAGACCAACGAAAAGGTTAGTCTATTAATATAGAAACAAAGTGTCTTCAATAACATATGACACTGGTAGAACATCTTCTGAATCAGATTGAACCTTAAAAAATGGTCTATTTAAATTATCTTTATAAACAGAAACTGTTATTGTACCGCATTTTACGGTCAAAATTAACTTCATCCAAAAAAAATCCCCTCCTTTTATTTCTAAAACGAATATAATTATAACATCTATAATATAAAAAGGGGAATATAAAATATACGAATGTGCAGAAATATTATAGGAAAGAGATATTTTAATCTCTTTCCTCATCATTATCTATTATTTCACAGTTATATTTTCCAAGATCTATTTCTAGTGACTTATCTAAAATTTTCTTAAATTGATCATAACCATATACTTGTAGTAATTTTTCTACTATTATTTTTCTTTGATCTTCTTTAGTGTATTCTGTTAAATCAGATGAAAGCATTGCTTTTGCAATTCCATATATTACACTTGCTCCCCAATGTCCTATTCGGTGCTCAGAGGCTAAAGCATGATTTGCCCTAAAAATAACATTCTTTTTTTCCTGTACTACATTTTGTTTTTTCATATAATTACTTAAAACCATCAAATCTTTATATTTAAAGAAATAAGTAGCATTATCAGTTGCAAATTTCATTATAGTATCTTTATCTGTTAAATTTTCTTCTTTAACTTCATAAATCCTTTCTGCAATAACAACACTATTTAAGGTTACTTTACCACTTTCATCAGGCATAACATAAAATTCATAATTATAAAAAGGATTTGTTTTATTAATATGTACTTCATCCGGTATACCAACACCAAGTAAATTAAAAAGTTCCATTCTTTCATTGGGATCAATAATTAACCTTGGTACTTTAGATTTTGCTACATAAGAATGGTCCCCATTTCCATAAATATCAGTTTCTCTTTTAATTTTTTTTACGGTATCATCTATATACAAAACAATATCAGAATGTTCTTCTAAGTCTTGAAGAGAAGTTTTACTTATAATATTTTCAGCATTACTTTTATTTATAATTGACATATCTACTAATTTTAATAAATCTTGTTCTCGAATAAGAGCATTAGAAAATAAATTAAGTATAGTTTCTTCTGGTATCCATCCTTCTTCTAAAATTTTTATTCTTTCTTCATATGTAATGTCAGGTTTCCAAACTAATTCATCTACATATTCAAAAGATAATTTACGATTTTTAATAATATATTGTACATCTTTTAAATCAATCACATCTTCTTTAAATAAATCTGTAACAAAATCCTTTATAATTAATTCATCATTCCAATCTAAAACAGTATTTAAAGTTAATACACCTTGTTTATAAAAATGTTTTAATTGATTTAAATAATCTTCAGTAGTTTTATAATCATAATTTTCTACAATTTTTTCCATAAGTTCATTAGACTGATTGTTTATGTCTAATTCAGATTTATCAGTAATAAGAATTTCTTTATAAATATTTAAATATTTTAAATATTTTTCTTTATCCGCATCAGTAGAATCTTTTTCAATACTATTTTTATAGTATTGAATTAATTCATATGAATTAAGACCACTTGATAAGTCGAATTGACCATTTATTTGAGATACTTGTTCTAAGCTTATTATATTTTGCATATAAATTTGTATAATATCATTAGGAAGTAGATTTTGATTAGAAATAAAATTCATTAATATATCAGTACCACAACATTTTTTAGTAATTATTGATTGTAATATTTTATTTCTATTCCAATTTAGTTTCATAGCTACATAAAGTAAGTTTTCATCACTTAATTTTGCAGCATCTTCTAACTGCTTAGGTGTAAATATAACATCTACATATGTAGGATTCAATTCTTGTAAATTAATTTCTTTTGAAAATATTTCTTTTCTTTTAGTATCAATATATTTTGTAGTTAAATATTCATCTTCTGTAAATTGGGCTAGGCAATTTTTTATATCTTTTACACCATAAGATATATCTTCCATTTCATTTGTTTCAGAGTTTGGCAATTGTAATGTAAAATGAAATCTTTTTTTCGTATCTTTTATATATGGTAATACAGTTTGTAAAATATCTGCTACTGTTTTATAAAATTCAGGTTTTATAGTATTGTTTTCTAATGCTTCATAATATCTATAAGAACATATGGTAATTAGTTTATCTATATCTACATATTGTGCATATTTTTCTAAAATATCTTTTGTATCTTTTAAAATACTGTCAATATTTACATTTTCAGTAATATCAAGGTATTCATTATAATTATTAGCTTTTAATTCATTCAATTCATCTTGAGTTTTTATTTTACTTTTTATAATTTCATTTTGTAATAAAACAGACCTTATAGAATATCCAAATTGATCATCTGGAAATACTTCATTTAAATCAGTAAATATCATTGGTTGTAACATATATTCCATCCCTGATTCATTATCTTCATCTTTTTGTTTTAAATCTTCATCAATTTTTTGTAGTCTTTTTAAATTTCTTTGATTACTTTTATTGAAATTACTATTCCCATTAATTTTTCTTGAATCTAATATAATAAGTTCATTTTGTTTATTTTCTTTATTATAGTAAGTAATAGCAATTGATGTATTTACATCTTTTAGCAATTTTTTACAGTTTTCTAAACAATTTTTCATTAATGAAATCTCATGTTCAAAACCAAGTATTTCATTTTGTATGTCGAAAGTTTCTTCATTCTGAAGAATTTTTGGAAATGAAGCAGTTATTATTTGTAGTTTTTCATTTAAATTATTAATCTGTTGTTTATAATGAAATGCCATAATTAAAACAAGTTTTTCTTTATCTATTGTATTTTGATGTTGGATTAAAAAATCTTTTAAATCGTTTCCATATAGTTTTTTATTAGAAGTATAATTTACTAGTTCTGAAAGAGTGTCCGTATCAGAACAGAAATAAGCAACATCGCTTACAGCTAATATAAAATTAGTAACTTCAAAAATTTGTTCTAAACTTTTATTACTTATCTTACTCATTTTATTCCTCCATATATTTAATATATATATTATACCAGATATTATGTTGAGTTACAAGCATTTTTAAATATAAGTTCGATTTTATTATTTAAGGAATAAAAAAATTATATATTATTGATTTATATGTAAGATTTAAATTTTATTATTTAAAAACTTAATAAGCTGCTATTTTTTAGATTCATATGATTTATAATGTGCATATTTTTAAAATTTTTTCATATACTAATAAAAATACTACAAAAGTATTGACTTTTAATTTGTTTGGTAGTAAAATTAATAATATATATATCGCGGGGTGGAGCAGCTGGCAGCTCGTTGGGCTCATAAACAGAGTAGCACCGAAGAATAGCTAAAGCTCAAAACCGTTGATAGAACACAAAAACATTGAAAATTATATATTTTGCTCTAACCTTTAATAAAACTTTTAAGATTATTAAAACTTAATAAAAATTATTAAAAATCAAATTATAAAGGGACAAAAAAAGCACAATATTTAATTAAACATCGCGGGATGGAGCAGTTGGCAGCTCGTCGGGCTCATAACCCGAAGGTCGAAGGTTCGAGTCCTTCTCCCGCAACCAATTCGGAAGTTTTTACCTAAAGGGATGTCCCTTTAAGTGTAATTTTTAATACAGAGATTTTACTATAAAAAGTAAAGTCTCTTTTTTTCGCTTATAAACACTTTCATACTTTTTAAATTTGCCCTTCAGCAAAATTTAAAGATATGGAGGTCATAATATGAGTAAAAAAGAACAACCCAATTATTATGCAATCATACCTGCAACAGTTAGGTATGACACTAATCTAAAATATGCAGAAAAATTATTATATGGAGAAATTACAGCATTAGCAAATAAAAATGGTTATTGCTATGCTCAGAATAAATATTTTGCAGATTTATATAATGTAACAACCATCTCAGTTAGCAGATGGATTTCACATTTGCAAGAACTTGGATATATAGAAACGGAAATTATAAGGAATGAAAATAAAGAAATAGTATCAAGAAATATTTATATTGTAGATATACCCTATTATCAAAAAAATCAATACCCCTATATACCAAAAAGTAAAGAGGGTATTAACAAAATTGTTAAAGATAATAATATAAAATATAATATAGATGATATATTTTATTTAATTATAAATAAGAGTAACGAAATTCCAATGAAATTTTTAAAAATGGTTATATTTCAAGGGTTTTATGATTTTAGTGGCATAGTTTTTGAAGTGGAGGTAAGTAGGCGATAGCGTATGCTATCGAATATCTTACCAACGGACAATTTATTGATAAATTATTAGTTTGTATTGGAGGTGATAAAAGTGAGCTATTTTCCAACAAATGAAGATGAGATTTCATTGATAAAGTTTATTGCAAAATATCAGTACCTAAATGTAAATGATGCAAAGTACTTTTTTAATAGTAGTAGATATTATAGAAATAGAATTAAAAATTTAATAAATAAAAATTTCTTAAGAAAAATTAAGTGGATATTAGTATTAGGTAGATCTGGAATTCAATATGTAAAATTGTTAAACTTTGAATACAATAAATTAAATAAAAATCAAGAATATAGAGAAAGATTATTAAGATTAAGTAACATAGCTGCTTTTTATCATAATTGTAAAACAGTCGATTTTATACCATCATTTGCAATAAAAGATAAAAGAGTATTTACAACAACAGGTAGAAGATTTATAGGGATATTTAATATAAACGGATTTGAATACTTGGCTTATCAAATTCTTAAAGAGCATGATAGTAAATATATCAAATCTGTAATTTATGATATACAAAAAGAAATGAAATATAAAAATATTATTATTTTAATAGATGATATAAATAGAATCAATTTGAATGATTTTGCTTTTGGATTAAATCGAATATTAGTTATTGAAGATAATGAAATCAATAGAGAAAAACTAAAATATTTACATAGTATAAGATGGAAAGCAATAATAGATAAATGCTATAAAGGAGCTTATTTATCTGAATATAGTTTTTGTGAATATACAAATAACAAAGATAAATTTATTAATATGTTTTATTTTATAGATACTGAAAAGATTATAAGACTCAAATATTTTATAAGGGAGAATTCTACTAAAAAAGCAGATATTATTTGTAGCACAGAGTTGGAAAGAAGATTACGAAAAGAAATGCCTGATGCTAACTATTGTGTTGTAGATTTGAAACAATATATTGATAAAGAAAGAAAATATTATGTTACTAGTCAGCCTTAATAAAATTTTTATATCTAAAATCAATTTTAAGAGATTTACAAAAATTTTTAGATATAACTTTATGCTGAAAATAATGCTATATTGAAATATGGCTGACTAATAACAATATTATTGCTAGTTGGAGCAAATTTTTTTGAAAATCTATTGACAAAATAAGATTACAGATGTAAACTCTTCATAAGACTACAAAAGTAATCTTATGAAGGAGTGATATATATGCAAGAAAAATACGATATAACAGATGCTGAATTAGAAATTATGCAAGTACTATGGAAAAATGAACAATGCAATTTAATGACAATAATGGAAGAATTAAGTAATAATGAAGAAAAGAATAAAAACACAATAAAAACACTGATACATAGATTAGTTCAAAAAGGTGCAATAGAATCAAGAAAAGTTAATACAAAAGAAGTGGTCTATATCCCTAAAATAAGCCAAAAAAAGTTTTTATCTAAAGAAAGCAATAGTTTTTTAAAGAAATTTTTTAATGGAAGTACAGAAAGATTATTATTAAACTTTGTTGAAGATAAAAAAGTATCAAAAGATGAGTTAAAAAGACTTATAGATGTTTTAGAACAAGACAAAGATTAGGGAAAGGAAGAAATAGTATGATAAATTTTGTTTTAAATTTTATAAGTTCTATATTTTATAAAGTATTATATATGAGCATTATAGGAATATTTGTAGGATTATTTATTTTAGTTATTAGAAAAATTTTAGATAAAAGAATTTCTCCTAAATGGAAATGTTTTATATGGTTATTGTTAATGTTTTCTTTAATAGTACCATTTAAATTTGACTTTAAAAATAATTATGAAAATACAAAAATAATAAGTATATCTGGTTTAGTAGAGCCAATACAAAATATATCAAACAATACTAAATTAAATAAAAGTGCAGAATTAGATAAAGAATATGAAGAACAAGAAAAAACAACAGAAGAAGTTTTAACAGAAAGAAAAAATAATGAAACAGATAATATTAACCTTAAAAATTTAATATTAAATATAATAATTCCTATTTTATGGGTTACAGGAATTGTTTTAAATTTTATATTACTAATATCAGGAAATAATAATATAAAGAAGAATATAAAAGGAAGAGTATATGATGACAAAATATTAAACAATTTAATTGAAGAATGTAAGAATGTGATAGGAGTAAAGTCAAAAGTAGAAGTTATAATGCAAAATTTCAAACAAACGCCATCTATAATAGGACTATTTAAACCCAAAATTTTAATAACAAAAGAATTTTTATTACAAGATTATAAAACAAAAAAATATATTATAATGCATGAATTATCTCATTATAAAAGAAAAGATTTAATATTGAACTCTATTTTGCTTTTAATAACAATAATACATTGGTTTAACCCTTCTATATGGCTATTTTTCAAAAGAATAAGACAAGACATAGAATTAGCAACTGATGAAATGGTATTAGATAAATTAAAAAATGATGAGAAAAAAGAATATGGTATGACATTAATAAATTCTTTAAATATATTTCAAGAAGAAAAATATACTGCAAAATTATTATGTGTTACAGATGATAGCAAAAATATAGAAAGAAGGATAAAAATGGTAAAATTATCAGAAAAATTTAAAAATAATAAATTATTAATAACAATTATATCTATAATTATAATAATAGTTGGAATATTATTGTTTTTTACACAAAATACTAATTCTAAAATAATAGCTGAAGAGCAAAATTCCATTCAAAATATCAAAGAAACATCAAAAAAATATGAATATAAAACATTTAAGCCATCTTTTAAAAAGACAAGTGAAAGTACTTATGATGATTATGATTTTGCACAAGATATGATATATAAAGACAACATATACTATAAAAAAATTAATAATTATGAAGAATATAGCGAAGTTAAATCAAGATGGGATAACATTTTAGATATGAATAAAGAAGATTTTGAAAATAACTTTATGGTTATTACAGCTATTGAAAATACAAGTATGTTAGGATTAACGATTGATAAAATTGATATAGATGACAAAGGCTTATATATTAGTCTGATTCATTATAAAGATGGAGTAAAATTTGATGAAAACGAAACATGTATATCAATTAAAATTTCAAGAGATTTAGAAAAAGAGAACATATATGTTACAAGAAATTTAAGAGATAATGAAAAAGATATGAATGAAGAAATGCAACTTGCAAAAAAAGATTCAACTATTGAAAATTTGCCATCATTTCAATATAAAGATGAAAACTATAGAAAGGTTGAAAAATCTTCTAATAGTGCATTTAGGTTAATACCACCAGATTGGAAAGATATGATTTCAAAGAACTTTACAATAACAAAAGATATGCCAGAAATTGACTTTTCAAACTGGAACGATTTAGGAAATAATTTTTATAGTATAGTTATTACTGATTATAGTGAATATTTAAAACTGATGAACAATTACAATGCACCAAAATTGACTTGGTTTGATTTTAAATATATATATGCTATAATAGTTGTTAGAGCAAATACGGATAATACAATAGATATAAAAGATATTGAAAATAAAAACGGAAAATCTTATTTAAACATATCTATAGGTGGATGGCTTGATGTTTCAGAAAAATTCAAATATCCAGCAGTATTTATTGCAGTACCAAATTATAGAAGCCTAGAAAGTAATTTTTTAAATGTAAGAGTAAAATAAGTTTTAGAAAGGTTAAGGAGTAATGGAAGTAAAGAATAAAAATAATATGAGAATGATATTATATATTTTATTATTAGTAGTAGTATTTAGTATTATATTTTTTATTTTTAAAATTGAAATATCAAATGAAAAGTTAGAAAAAAATAATGTAGGTTTTGTTGATGAAAATACTATACTTCCTACTCCAGATAGAATAATATATAAAAATATAAATAACGAATATATAATTATAAATTCAGGTACAAGTGCATATACCAAAATATATTCTGAATTATATAATAGGATTACAAATACTATTGAAGGAAAAGTATATTCAGAAGATGAAATAAGTCAAATGCAGAATCAAGGTAGTTTTATAGAATTTGATTATAATAGCAAAAGTAAAAATTATGTATTTATGTTAGAAGAAAAAGAAATAGGTATTATAAAACGCTTTTCAGATAGTGGACAAGTAATACAAACTTCCTTAACTAACAAAGATAAACTAATAAAAAAAATTGATACTGTGACAAAAGATATATCAACGAAATGTGATTTTGTTACAGAATATAATTATAATTCAGAAAATAGGTTATCAAAAGTCGAAACTAATTTAAACTTATCACAAACAAAAGTAACAGAAGTGTATCAAAAGGTTATAAAATATAACGAAGATGATTATAATTCTATATTAACTAAATTGAACTTTAAAGCAAATCAAGAAATGCCTAAAATAGATTTTAGCAAACAAAGTGTAGTTGTAACAGTATCTCGATACGAAATTAAAGAAATAAAGAAAAATATTGGAAACATAAAGTACAAATTAGGAAAATTTCTTGATGAATATATAGTTAATATTTTTATTGTAAGTAAAGTAGTTAATACAAATTGTATATATTTTAATACTAATACAGAGGAGCTAAATGTAAGTGAATTTTCTATAAACAATAATAAAAACGGGGTTGAATATTATGTTCAAGATGGCAAATATTATGCCAATATAAATAATACAAAAACAGAAATACTATCGATAGAAACAGCATCTGATATAGCTGAAGAAGAGGCTAAAAAAGAAAAATATCAATATCAAGGTTGGAAATCTGAATTTTATAGTGGAAAAAGCGAAAATGAATCAACTTCAGGAGAATTGATTTTGGGTTTAGATGATATCAGTAGACTTGCTCATTGGAGAGCAGAATGGCAAAATGCGGAATATGAAGGAAAAATTATGTGGAAAATAAGACTATTTGATAAAAATGATCCATTAACAAGCTTATATATCTATGTTGATGCTATAAATGGAGAAATTATAGGTGCAGGAGATTCTAGTGATTAATTATAAATAAGAAGGGATAGAATATGGCAATATTATATATTATAATAGCTTTTATATGTTTAATAGTTCCATTAATTTTAACACTATTGAATATAATAAATCTATTTAAGAAAAAGAAAATAAAAGAAAATTTAATTGATATTTTAACATTTTCATTAGGGATTATTTTAACTGCACTATTGTATTTTATGTGTGGGTTTGAAGATTATAATGTAGCATTAAGACTTGGTGGAGGAGAAATAGATGTGCATAGTCCTATAGCATCTTGGAGTTATCCAACAGTTTTAGCAATATTTTTATTAGGAATTATATCTTATGTTTTAATAAGAATAAAAAAGTTAAAATTACCACCATTAGTGATTGTAGGAGCGATGTCAGGAATTTTTATATGCTCAATATATATGATAACTTTTATAATACAATTAAGCAAGAATATGCTAGAATTAGCAATTTTGGGGATACCATATTTAATAATATTTCCTATTAACTATATTTTATGTAGTATAAGAGCTGAAATAGAAATTATGAAAAAATATAAAGAACAAAATCTAAAAGCAAAAGAATACAATAGCAAATTTTTAAATAAATGTAGTAAATTACTTTATAATATAGATAATTGGCCTATAATTGCAATTATCTTATCAATACCACTTATAGCCATTCTTGTATGTATATTAGTGTTGTTTGGACAAAGACCAGATGAAGCAATAAAAGCATTTTTAGAAACAAGCGATTGGACATTATCAACGAAAATATCTCCGCCATCAATTACTTATGATGGACATTATTTATGTACTGTTTCTTTAAGAGGACATAAAAACATTGTCAAGCCTATAAGAATGGGAATAAGAAAAGGAGAAAAAATTGTAGTTAATAGACAATTATGTGTTGCAAATGCTTTTGAAGATTTAATACAAGAGAGAACACCTAAATTTCATTATTTTGTAAGATATATCTATGATAAATATGGCTATCCACTATCTAAACATATAAATACTGCATTTCAAGCGGATATTACATATATATTAATGAAACCTTTGGAATGGATATTTTTATTAGTTTTATATATATTCGATGTAAAACCAGAAAATAGGATTGCGACACAATATATAGGGAAAAAGCTAGAATTAAATGGTAATTAAAGAAACTTGTAAAAAATTAATCACTTTTAATCTATCTACCATAAATAAATCTCCTATTTTCGAAATAAAAAAAGAAAGCCCAATATATTGACTTTTTAAATTATTTTTCATATAATAATTATAGAAAGATGAGATACCACAGATGTGGCGGTCATTAAAAATTTATATTAAATATGCATCTCTAACGGCCAGGCAGAGATGTGTTTTTTTTGCTGTCTAATCTTCTTATTGTAACAACAAGTGCCACAAATAAGGCAATAGCGACAACAGTTACTATTGCAAGTTCAACAAAAAGTATGTATATAAATGTTAAATAAACTTGTTCTAATAACATACGCACCGCCTCCTCTCTTATGTA
>CANQVM010000024.1 GCA_947627265.1 uncultured Clostridia bacterium
AGGGGTAGAAGGATTCGAACCCTCACAGGCGGTTTTGGAGACCGATGTGCTACCATTAACACTATACCCCTATAAATTTCAAACTAATAATAATTATACATATTTTTTTAAAATTATGCAACCCATTTTACTATTTTTTTCAAAATTTTAAAAAATAGCTTTGAATTGTAACAATTTTTAAATTTTTGAAAAATAAAATTTAACTTAAAATCTTGACTTTTCATACTCATAATAATATAATATAAAAAATTAAATAATTACGATGAAAAAGAAAAAGTACGAATAAATTCATTTTATAGAGAATTGGCGATGGTGAAATGCCAATAATGGATACGTATGGGGAGCTTTGGAGTAATAAAAAAATTAAGGTGCTTAAAATTTAAGATTTTAAGAATTAGGGTGGAAACGCGGAAAATAAACTTTCGTCCCTAGCTAGATTGCTGGGTTTCGGAAGTTTTTTTGTTTTAAAATCAAAAAAAGCTAAGAAGCCAAAAAGGAGGAATTTTTATGTTAAAGTCAATGGATACATTAGTTGCATTATGTAAAAACAGAGGAATTATTTATCCAGGATCAGAAATTTATGGAGGACTTGCAAATACTTGGGATTATGGACCTTTAGGAAACGAAATAAAAAACAATGTTAAAAATGCTTGGAGAAAAAAATTTATACAAGAACAAAAAGATATTGTTGGATTAGATTCAGCAATATTGATGAATCCAGAAACATGGGTAGCATCAGGACATGTTGGAGGATTTTCAGATCCATTAATCGATTGTAAAGAGTGTAAAACGAGACATAGAGCAGATAAATTAATAGAAGAATGGGCACATGAACAAGGAAAAGATATGATAGCAGATGGAATGACTGATGATGAACTAATAGAATTTATAAAAAATAACAAAATAAAGTGTCCAAGTTGCGGAAAGACAAATTTTACAAATATAAGAAAATTTAATTTAATGTTTAAAACTTTCCAAGGAGTAACAGAAGATACAAAATCAGAAATATATTTAAGACCAGAAACAGCACAAGGAATTTTTGTGGATTTTAAAAACATAATTAGAACATCTAGAAAAAAAATGCCAATGGGAATTGCCCAAATTGGTAAAGCTTTTAGAAATGAAATAACACCTGGAAACTTTATATTTAGAATAAGAGAATTTGAACAAATGGAGCTTGAATTTTTCTGCAAACCGGGTACAGATTTAGAGTGGCATAAATATTGGAAAGATTATTGTAAAAATTGGTTATTATCTTTAGGTATCAAAGAAGAAAATATTCGTTTAAGAGATCACTCAAAAGAAGAATTAGTATTTTATAGTAAAGCAACAACTGACATTGAATTTAAATTTCCATTTGGTTGGGGAGAACTATGGGGAATTGCAGATAGAACAGATTATGATTTAACACAACATATGAACCATTCAAAACAAGATTTATCTTATCAAGATCCAGAAACAAATGAAAAGTATGTGCCATATGTAATTGAACCATCATTAGGAGCAGATAGAGTTGTACTTGCATTTTTATGCAACAGCTATGATGAAGAAGAAATAGCAGAAGGAGATACAAGAGTCGTATTACACTTACATCCAGCTTTAGCACCATACAAGCTTGCAGTACTTCCATTATCTAAAAAATTATCAGACAAAGCAAATGAGGTATATGAAAAACTTAGCAAAAAATTTATGTGTGATTACGATGAAACAGGAAGTATTGGTAAACGTTATAGAAGAGAAGATGAAATAGGTACACCATTCTGTATAACAGTTGATTTTGATACTTTAGAAGATAATTGTGTAACAATTAGAGATAGAGATACAATGGATCAAGTAAGAGTTAAAATAGATGAAGTAGAAAACTGGATTCAAGAAAAAATAGATTTCTAAATAAATTTGATTGTTGACAATCAAATAGAAATATTAAATTAAATAATTTTGAACAAAAAGATAAAAGTAGTTGTTAAATAAAATAAAAAAAAGGAGTTAAATATTATGAAAAAATCAAATATAGTTATAATTTGCATTGTTATATTTATATTAATTATTGCCATGATAATGATTGGCACATACAATGGAATGATATCAAAAAAGGAGGCAGTAGACAGTTCGGTATCAAATTTAGATGTAATGCTACAAAGAAGAGCTGATTTAATACCAAATTTAGTTAATACAGTTAAAGGTTATACAAGTCATGAAAATGAAATTATAGATAAAGTAACAGAAGCACGAACAAAATTAGTAAATGCAGGCAGTGTTGAAGAAAAATCAAAAGCTAACAGTGAATTATCAAACTCATTAAATGCTTTAATGGTAGTTGTAGAAAATTATCCGGATTTAAAGTCATCGGAAAATTTTAAACAATTGTCTGATGAATTAGCAGGGACAGAAAATCGTATTGCAGTTGCAAGAAAAGATTACAACGATGCTGTAAAAACTTTTAATACATCAATTAAAAGGTTCCCTAATAATATATTAGCAGGAATGTTTGGATTTGAACAAGAATCATACTTTGAAGCAGATGAAAAGAGTTCGGAGGTGCCTAGTGTTAGCTTCGAATAAAAGAAATTTTATGATTAAAATATTAACAATATTCTTTATATTAATAAATGTTTTTAATGTAAAAACATTTGCTATTGTTAATCCAACAATAGATTTTTATGTTAATGATTATGCAAATCTTCTAAATTCAGAAACAAAAAGTTATATTATACGTGCAAATAAAAAATTAAACAGTCAAACAGGGGCTCAAATAGTAGTTGTAACAGTACCTAGTTTAGGTAACAATTCTCTAGAAGATTATGCAACTGAATTATTTAGGAGTTTTGGTATAGGTGATAAAACAAAAAATAATGGAGTGCTTTTACTATTAGCTTTAGAAGAAAGAAAATTTAGAGTAGAAGTAGGTTATGGATTAGAGGGAATATTACCAGATGGCAAAACAGGAAGAATACAAGATGAGTATATTATACCGTATTTAAAACAAGATAATTGGAATGATGGTATAAAGAATGGTTTTAGTGCTATTTTACAAATAGTTGCTGATGAATATAATGTTGAAGTAGGTGCAGAGAATGCAGTGGTAGCAGAAGCAAACAATGAAAATAGCAATATTGAATTTCTAGGAATGTCATCATATTTATTATTTTTGTTTTTGATTATATCCTTTATACTTGGAATGATGTTACAGTTTACAAAGAAATATAAAAAGATAAAAGAAAAAATTAAAATAATAATTTTATATTTAATATGCATTACGATATTATACATCTTTATTTCTAAAGAGTTTAATATAAAAAATTGTTGTATATTTATAATAGTTAATTTACTATTGGTTATTCAAGGAATTTTACCATCTAGAAGAAATGGAGATATAGACAACCATAATGGATATTCTTCTGGAGGAGGCTCTTTTGGAGGAGGCTCTTTTGGAGGTGGCGGATCTTCTGGAGGAGGAGGAAGTTCAAGAAGTTTCTAATATAAATAAAATGCCAAGCAAAGGTTTAAACTTGCTTGGCATTTTTGATAAAGTACATATAAAACTATAAAAATAGAACCAAAATTATTAACTAATTGAAAAATATAGAATAATTTATAAATTTATTCATACAAATCATCAATCAAGACATCTTTTTCTTCAAAATTATCGACAAATCCTACTTTAGCAATATTATCATTAACACCTTGAATCCAAACTACCCTATTATTATAAAAAACATTACACTTTTCTTTATTATTTAAAATAGAATTTACTCTATCTATATTCATAAAAAATCCTCCAATCTTATATAATTTTTTTTAATAAAGTATATACAAATAAAAAAAATATATACATCTAAATAAAAGCAAATAATAAAATAAATAATAAAAGCAAATAATAAAAATAAATAATAAAAAAAGTATTGCAAAGAAAAAATCTTAATGTTATAATTTCAAAAGTTGTGAATAAAATAAATATAATGTTAAAAAAAAGGAAGGATATAAAATGAAAATTTGTGTATACGGAGCAGCTAGTAGTTTAATAGAAAATAGCTTTATAGAAGCAGGTAAAGAATTAGGAAGAAAATTAGTAGAAAGAGGTCACCGGTTTGGTCTTTGGTGGTGGAGCAAACGGAATGATGGGAGCTGTTGCTAAAGGTGTTTTTGAAAAATCAGGATATATTTTAGGCATTATACCACATTTTTTTAAAGAAGGTGGAGAAGAAGTTTCTTTTAAAAATTGTACAGACTATATTTATACAGATACAATGAGAGAACGTAAAAGAGAATTACAAGAAAGATCAAATGCTTTTATTGTAACACCAGGAGGAATAGGAACTTTAGATGAATTTTTTGAAATTCTTACTTTAAAACAATTAGGAAGACACAACAAACCAATTGCTATATATAATATAAATGGATTTTATGATGAATTGGATGAAATGATGGATAAATCAATAGAGAAAAAATTTATTACACAAGATTGTAAAGACTTATATTGTATATTCAATGATTTAGATAAAATGTTAGAATATATAGAAAATTATGATGAAAAAGATATAGACATAACTAAAGTAAAAATAAGATAATATTTACAGGAGAATATATGTTAAATAGTAGTAATTTTACAAAAATAGATGAAGACTTTATATGCGAAAATTGTGGAAAATATGTTAAAAAATTAGGGTACTCTTGTAGAAATCACTGTCCATATTGTTTACATTCAAAACATATAGATAAAAATCCAGGAGATAGAAAAGAAGAATGTAAGGGAGATTTAGAACCTATTGGCTTAGAAATTAATAGTAAAAAGGGATATGTTATTGTTTTTAAATGTAAAAAATGTGGTGCAATTAGAAAAAATAAAGCGGCAAAAGATGATAATATGGACTTAATAATCAAGCTAAGTAGTGGTAAATAAGGAAAAAGACTTTGTGTTAACTTGTACAAAAATTTTCTAGCGAAAATTTCACACTCAGAGCAAACTTACGGAAAGCCTTAATATAATTCAAAATATTAAGGCTTTCCGATTTGTTCTATAATAGGAATCTAAAAACTACTTTTAGTTTTTCTAATAATATTATTTATTTCTTCAATATTTTCATCTAAAATATCAATTCTAAGAAAGTCTATTATAAAATTTTTAAAACTAATTTCTGTATTTTTATGATTATATATAGTGCTTACAGTTTGAATATTATCAGTAATAATTCTATATTTAGCATTAAATCTATCTTGTAAATAAAATTTATCATTATTTTTACACATACCGATTACAAGTAGAATAAGATTTATTAGATTCTCCTAATAAGCAATAGCGCATATTCATTAATGGAATTTTTCCATAAACAATTAAACTACTTGGCAAAAATGTTGTATTACCTAAATAAGAAATATTTTGAGCATCTAATTCTGGGGAAATTGTATATAAATTAGCTCCTAAATTTTTTAGGGCTTCAACAGTATATAAATTATATACATTTAATGTATAGTTGGCAATTATTTCATATTTAGAAAAGTCTTTTTTTAGTATATCTCTAAGAAGTTTAAAATTTGATATATTAGAAACGATAAATCCAAAAATATTATAGTTTTTAATAGATTTTATAATATAATTACTAAAAAGAGTAATGTAATTTTGATTAATAATAGTAGGCATATATATATAAGTTTTATAATGAGATGTTAAAAAATTTAAAATTGATTCATAAGTTGCATTAGTAAAATATTTTAGTGGAATATATATATGATTTGGCTTTTCCAAAGAAGAGTAATCTAAGTTAGTATTTAATTCATTAAATAAAATACTAATATTTGGGTTTTGTTTATGGCTAATATTTTTAGAAACTATAGGAAGTCTTAATTTATGTTTATATGTTCTATGAATTTTAGTTAAAGCGTATTCTTTAACTTTATCTAAACCTAATCTTCTTAACTCATTTAAAATACTTAATTTTGGTAAAAACGTATTGTTATCTAAATTTACCTTTATTTTATCAAATATATAAGGTGTAGAAGATGTTTTGCTAATTTGAGAAATTACAATTTCTTTTGTTAAAGGTTTATTTTTAGCCTCTTCAGGTAAGTAATCTAAAGAAACTATAACATCTAAGTATTTATAACAACTACAAACATCAGCAGAAGTAATATAAATAGAAATTGGTGAATTTTTTTGTATGGTTATTTCACAGTTTAATTTAATTTTACGATTTTCTTTTTGATAGCTTTGTTTAGCTAAAGTATTTAAATACTTAGAAGACATTTTATATACACTATCTCCTAAATTAATATTACCTTTCATTCTTCCAATAGTTACAATTTGGCCAATTTTTGCTGTTATTATATTTTTTCCATTTTCCATTAATTCAGAAATAGTATATGTATTTTGTTCTTTTTCTAACAAAATAGTATCACCAATATTAATTTGTTCTTGTAATTTTAAAGTTAAATAGCCTTTGTTTTTATTTATATGTTTAACATTTCCTAAAAATAATCCAAGGTTACCAGGTTTGTCTTTATAAACTAAATGTTTATTAGGTTTGATATTTAAATGTCCATCTGAAAATGCACCGCGATTAAAAACTTGCATTAAGTCTTTTTTATCTTGAGTTGATATTTCAAAATGTTTATTGGACATAGCCAAATCTATATATTTACGATAAATTCTAGTAACAGTTGCTACATATTCAGGTGATTTCATTCTTCCTTCTATTTTTAAACAATGAACACCGGCTTTAATTAATTGTGGAATGTATTCTAACCCACATAAATCACGAGTACTTAGAAGATGACCTTTATTAATAATTTTATTATTTTTAAGTAATGCATATGGCATACGACATGGCTGAGCACATTGCCCGCGATTACCGGGATCTACCTCCAATCATACTAGAAAATAGACATTGACCAGAGTAAGAAATACATAAAGCACCATGGATAAAACACTCAATTTCAACTTGAGCATTTTTACAAATATATTCAATCTCTGAAATAGTAAGTTCTCTTGATAAAACTATTCTTTTAAAACCAAGTTGTTGTAAAGCAAGAACTCCTTGTAAGTTATGAACAGTCATTTGAGTACTTGCATGAATAGCTAAATCTGGGAAAAATTCTAATAATTTTGTAGCTAATCCTAAGTCTTGAACAATTATACTATCAATTCCAAATTCATATGCAGATTTAGCAAGTGAAATTGCTTCATTTAATTCATCATTTTTTAACAGAGTATTTAAAGTTAAATTTGTTTTTACACCTCTGATTTTAGCGTATTCAATAGCTTCTTTTAAACTTTCTAAATCAAAATTGTGAGCATATGCCCTAGCACTAAAACTAGTTGCTCCAAAATATACACTATCTGCACCATTTTGTACAGCGGCTTTTAAACATTCAAAATCTCCAACAGGAGCAAGTAAGTCAATCATTTTTTTCCTCCTTTAAGGATTGTAAGATTTAAATTAATTAAATATATAATATATATTATAACATAAAATAACGAATAATAAAAAATAAATTATAGTTTTATAATAGATATGTCACACCTAAAATAAAAAATATATCCAATTGACTAAAAAAATATATAATGATATAATACCAATAATAATTAATAAAAAACACAAGAAATTTGGAGGAAGACAAATGGAAAAAATAAAAAAAACAGTAGAAAAAGTAACAAAAATAGCACTAATTATTATCTTATCACTTACATTCATAAACATATGTAATAAAGTATCATATGCTGAAAACGAAACAAATAGTAGTACTGCAAATACATCAAATACTGAGAGCACATTTAATACAAATAACACATCAAATACTACAAACACAACTAATACAAATAATACAACTAATACATCAAGCACAACAAGTACAATAAAAAAATCAAGTAATGCAAATTTAAAAAACTTAGGGATTAGACCACATGATTTTACAGGATTTAAACCAAGTACTACCACATATAATGTAACTGTTCCAACAGATACAGAAACAATAGAAGTATATGCAGTGGCTCAAGATTCTAAGGCAACAACGAATGGAACAGGAACAAAAAAATTAAAAAAAGGTGAAAATAATATAGATATTGTAGTTACTGCAGAAAATGGAAATACAAAAACATATACAATTAATGTAACAAGGCAAGGAACAGAGGAAGAAACAGAAAATACAGAAAACACGGAAGAGGTACAAGAAAGATATTCTGGAGATGGACTTGCATCTTTAGAAATCGAAAATTTACAAATATCTCCAAAATTTGATACTAATATTTACGAATATACTTTAAAATATATTGGAGAAAATACAACATTAGATATTAAAGCTACAGCAACAGATCCATATTACACAGTAGAAATAACAGGAAATGAAAATTTACAAGAGGGAGAAAATATAATTAATATATTGGTATATGATCCAGATGAAAATAATGTAGCAACTTATCAGTTAACTGTAAATAAAAGTCTTATCGATGAAGAAAAAATAGCAAAAGAAAAAGAAGAACAACAAAGAACAAATATAATAATTGGTTGTGTCGTAGTGGCAATAGTAGTTCTTATAATTGTTATTATAATACATATAAGAAATAAATATTTATGTGATGATGAAGAAGATAATGATGAATATAACAATAAAGATGATAACAATGAAGAAGATGATGATTATGATGAAGAGACACAAGATTATAAAGATATTGAAAATGATGACAATGATGATAACGATGACAAATATAAGAAGGAAAAAAATGATCAAAATAATGAAAATGATGAAGAAAACGAAGAACCACAATGGACAAAAGAACAAGCTAGAGAAAATTTTTTAAATAATTATGGTAATAATGATACATATGATTTTGATGAAAAACAAAAAGAAAACAAGAAAAAGCATAAAGGAAAAAGATTTAAATAAAAGTATTCGAATAAAAAATTAAAAGAGAAAACTCCTAAAGAAGGAGTTTTCTTTTTTAGAAAAGGATTAGCAACATCCTCCTCTATTACCACCGCAACAGCAGCAAATTAATAATATAAGGATTATAATCCAGCAACAATCATCACCAAATCCGAATCCACCGCATCCTCTATTTTCTGGCATAGTCTAAACCCCCTTCCAATTCAATAAATATGTTTTGCTTTTGTTGTATCCTTTGTATGATATATAATATGAGAAATATAAAAATGTGTTACAAATATAAAAAAATTTTTATGTTCGCTTTCTTATTAAAAAAAAATATGATACAATTCCATTAATCAAAAGGAGAGAAAAATAATGTCAAATAAATCAAAAAAAGTAGGGGAAATATTTAGTGATTATAATACGAATTCAAATATTAAATATGCAGAAGTTATTGCTTTAAATGTCATAAAAAAAACAAATACATTAGAAACAATACTTTATTTTGATGAATATATAGAGATAAAAGAAATATGGTATTTTGAAAAATTTTTAAAAGAAAAATTTCAATTTGAAAATATCGATATAAAAATAAACTACCATGAAAAAGTAGAAAAAAAATCTGTAAAAGATGAATGGAAAAATATCATATGTTATATGGCACATAAATATCCACTAGCCAAGCCAATGTTACTACTAAAAAGCGACCTAGAAGTTACAAAAAATAATATAATAATTAAAATGCACATAAAAGGTGCTGATTTTTTAAAAGCGAAAAAAACAGATAAAGAGTTGAAAAATGTTCTAAAAAATTTATTAGGTATAGATTATACAATTGAAATAATAGAAGAAGTATCAAAAGAAGAAATGAAAGCAATTAAAGAAAGAATAAAACAAGAAGAAACAAGAATTGTAGTTCATAAGGAACAAGAAAACAGACAAGCAATTCTGCAAAAAGAAAGTGGAAAATTATCAGCAGATAATACAATATCATTACAAGAAGATGAAAACATACAAAATATAGAGCAAATAGAAGATAAAACAACTAAAGCAGAGCAATATATTATAGGTAAGCAATCTAAAGTAAAAGAAAAATTTATTCATATTTGTGATATAACAGCAAATGATGGAAAAGTAACTTTAGAGGGAAGAATAGTGAATATCCAAATTCGTGAAACAAAATCTGGCAAGGGAATGATTATATTTGACTTATACGATGGAACAGGAACAATTACTATAAAATCTTTTTCTAAAGATCTCACAGAAGGTCAAGAAATAACTGAAAAAATAAAAAATGCAAAAGCAATAAAAGTAACAGGTAAAGCAGGTCTAGATACTTATGCAGGAGATATAACAATAATTGCAAATACAGTTTTAGAAACAGATAGCAAAGTTCCAGAATTACCTACAGAAGAAGAACAAGAAGATACACCACTTATATTAGGAACAACACAAAATATAACAGAGCCAATTGTTAAAGTAGAAGACTTAGGGGTAGAAGATGGAAAAATAGCTTTACAAGGAGAAGTTATATATACAGAAGAAAAAACATTGAAATCTGGAAAAACATTATTTAGTTTTGACTTGTATGATGGAACTAGTACTATTACTTGTAAAGCTTTCCTAACTCAAGAATCTGCAAAAAAAATAATGAAAAGAATAAAAAATGCAAAGGGAATAAAGATTGCAGGAACAGTTGGAATGGATACTTTCTCAAATGAATTAACTGTAATGGCAAATACAATTATAGAAACAGAAGGTTTAAAAAAGGAAACAAGACAAGACAATAGCAAAGTAAAAAGAGTAGAATTACATATGCATACACAAATGAGTCAAATGGATGGAATGACATCAGCAAAAGACTTAATAAAAAGAGCAATGAAATGGGGAATGAAATCAATTGCAATAACAGACCATGGAGTTGTACAAGCTTTCCCAGAAGCACATAAATTGCTTCGGATATGATAATCCGGATATGAAAGTTATATATGGTGTAGAAGCATACCTTGCACCAGATAAAAATCCGGTAGTAACCAATTCAAAAGGACAAAGTATAGATACAACATATTGTGTATTAGACTTAGAAACAACAGGATTTTCGGCAACAACAGAAAAAATAACAGAAATCGGAATAATGAAATTAAAACATGGAGAAGTAATTGACAAATTTTCTTGTTTTGTAAATCCAGAAAAACATATACCACAAAGAGTGTCTGAAGTAACAAATATTACAGATGATATGGTAGCAGATAGTGAAACAATTGATAAAGTATTTCCTAAAATGTTAGAATTTTTAGAAGATTCTGTTATTGTTGCTCATAATGCAGGATTTGATGTTGGATTTTTAAAACAAAATGCAAAAAACCTAGGATATGATTTTAACTATACATATTTAGATACATTAAGTTTAGCAAAAGATTTATTTCCTGATTATAAAAAATACAAATTAGGAAAAATTGCAGAAAATCTTGGAATAAAAGTAGAAGTAGCACATAGAGCATTAGATGATGTAGATACAACAGTAAAAATATTTAAAGTTATGATAGATATGTTAAAAAAGCGTGGAGCTAAAAATATAGAAGACATTGATAAAGTAAGTAGTACAGAAGAAGCAAAAAAAGAAGAATATAAAAAATTAAAAACGTATCATGCAATTATTTTGGCCAAAAATTATGTTGGATTACGAAATTTATATAGATTAGTTTCACTTTCTCATCTTAATTATTTTTACCGTAAACCACGTATTTTAAAGAGTTTATTAGAAAAATATAGGGAAGGCCTTATAATTCGGAAGTGCTTGTGAAGCGGGAGAATTGTATCAAGCAATTGAACTTCGGAAAAACAGAAGAAGAAATTGAAGAAATTGCAAATTTTTATGACTATTTAGAAATACAGCCAATTGGAAATAATCAATTTTTAATTAGAAATGAAGTAGTAAAAGATGAAGAAGGCTTAAAAGATATAAACAGAAAAATCGTAAAATTAGGAGAAAAATTAAATAAATTAGTAGTTGCAACATGTGATGTGCATTTTATGGATCCGCAAGATGAAATATATAGGCGTATTTTAGAAGCTGGACAAGGATATGAAGATTGTGATAATCAAGCACCTTTATATTTAAGAACAACTGAAGAAATGTTAGAGGAATTTAAATATTTAGGAGAAGAAAAAGCCTATGAAGTAGTTGTAACAAATACTAACAAAGTTTCAGATATGTGTGATCAAATTAGCCCTATATCTCCTGAAAAATGTCCTCCACATATTCCTGGATGTGAAAAAACAATTAAAGATATAGCATATAGTAAAGCATATGAACTATATGGAGATCCACTACCAAAAATTGTTCAAGAAAGACTAGATAAAGAATTAGATTCTATTATAAAAAATGGATTTTCAGTTATGTATATTATTGCACAAAAATTAGTGTGGAAATCTAATGAAGATGGATATATAGTTGGATCTAGAGGGTCAGTAGGATCTTCTTTTGTAGCAAATATGACAGGAATTACAGAAGTAAACTCTTTACCACCTCATTATAGATGTCCAAATTGTAAATATTCTGATTTTACAGACTATGGATATAAAAATGGATTTGATTTACCAGATAAAGAATGTCCAAAATGTGGTCAAAAATTAGATAAAGATGGAATGGATATACCATTTGAAACATTTTTAGGATTTAATCGGAGACAAAGAACCAGATATTGACCTTAATTTTTCAGGTGAATATCAAGCAAAAGCACATAAATATACCGAAGTAATCTTTGGAAAAGGAACTACATTTAAAGCAGGGACAATTGGAACAATTGCAGATAAAACTGCATATGGGTATGTAAAAAAATATTTCGAAGAAAGGAACATACCAATTAATAGAGCAGAAGCACAAAGACTAGCAGAAGGATGTACAGGTATAAAAAGAACAACAGGACAACATCCAGGAGGAATTATAGTTGTACCAAAAGGAAGAGAAATATATGAATTTTGTCCAGTACAACACCCAGCAGATGATCCAAACTCTGACATTATAACAACACATTTTGATTATCACTCTATTGATCAAAACTTATTAAAATTAGATATACTAGGACACGATGACCCTACAGTTATTAGAATGTTGCAAGATATTACTGGCATTGATCCAACAAAAGTACCATTAGATGATAAAGAAACTATGTCAATTTTTAGTTCAACAACTGCTTTAGGAGTAGCCCCAGAACAAATACATTCCCAAGTAGGAAGTTTTGGAATTCCAGAATTTGGAACCAAGTTTGTAAGACGGAATGCTTGTTGATACTAAACCAACTACATTTGATGAACTAATTCGAATATCTCGGATTATCTCATGGAACTGATGTATGGCTTGGAAATGCACAAAGTTTAATTGAAGCAGGGACAGTAACTTTACAAGATGCAATATGTTGTCGTGATGATATTATGATATATCTAATTAAACAAGGATTACCACCAAATCCAGCTTTTAAAATCATGGAAACAGTACGTAAAGGAAAAGCATTAAAAGACCCTGAAAAATGGGAAGAATATAAAAAACTTATGAAAGAAAATAATGTACCAGACTGGTATATTAAGTCATGTGAAAAAATAAAATATATGTTTCCAAAAGCCCATGCAGCAGCCTATGTTACAAATGCTTTTAGAATAGCGTGGTTTAAAGTACACCAGCCACTAGCATATTATGCTGCATATTTTTCTATTAGAGCAGATGAATTTGATAGTGATTGTATGATATTTGGAAAAGAAAAGGTAAAAAACAAAATGAAAGAAATTGATTTGGCTGGAAACAATGCAAGTGTAAAAGATAAAAATATGTATGCAATTTTAGAATTAGTATTAGAAATGTATGAAAGAAGCTTCAATTTTTTACCAATAGACTTGTATAAGTCTCACGCAACTAAATTCTTAGTAGAAGATGGACAAATAAGGCCACCTTTAAATAGTATACCAGGACTTGGAACAGTAGCAGCAGAAGGAATTTCAAAAGCAAGAGATGAACGGAAAGTTTATGTCAATAGATGACTTAAAAATACGTTCAAAAGTTGGAAATTCTGTAACAGACTTATTAAAGAAATATGGTTGTTTAGAAGGAATGAGCCAAAGTAATCAAATAAGTTTATTTGCTTAAAAACATTTTAAATATTAAGAATTAAAGGAGAAAAAAATGATACAAAATAAAATTAATTTTCAAGAAATATTTACGCTTCAAAATATCATAATATATTTTATAGTAATTAATTTATTTGGATTTTTCATTATGTGGTTAGATAAAAGAAAAGCAAAAAGGGGAGCATGGAGAATTCCAGAAAAAACCTTGTTTATAATAACAGCATTAGGTGGAGGAATAGGTACTATAGCAGGAATGTATACATTTAGGCACAAAACACAAAAAATACAATTCGTAATAGGATTTCCATTTATTACAATACTAGAGATAGTGACAATTATATATTTTATTTTGAAATAATAATTAAAAAAATATATAATATTTTACAATATTTATTTAATTAAAATTAAATAGATGGAAGTAAAAAAATATAATAGTAACCTAATAAATAGAGAATAATATACCATTCTACAGGTAAATTATTCTCTATTTCTATATAATAAGAAAGTCATACTGATATTTTATATTATATAAAAGTTAGATAGAACATAAATTCACTTAAGTAAATTTCGTGCGCGAATAAATTCACTAAAAGCCAAAGAAGAAATTAATAGTTTTAAAACATTAGGGATTTTTAATTTGTTCAATTATAACTCAATAAAGAGTACACATAAAAAGTTTTAAAAAGTAATTAAACATAAAAGAATTATTTAAACTAATTTAAAATGTGAATAACTTATAAATGAAAAAAGCCTATTTAAAGTTATTCACAAAGTTATCCACAGTTTCCACATAAAAATTGTTGATAAAAAAGTAAAAAAAATATGAAACAAGACAAGTAACATAAAACTATAAGAATTACATAATTGTAATGCTTTTGTAACAAAATATAAATAAAAGACTAAAAAAAATGTAAAAAAATGACTATAAAAGTATTAAAAAGAAGAAAAAAAGAAAGCTAAAATGTTTTTGTCATATCTTTGTAATAATAAAAAATATGTAAATAAAGCTAGAAAATAACTAAAAAAATTATTTAGCATATAATATATAGAGAAAATAAAAATTAAAGGGGTACAAAGATGCTAAGTAAATTAAAAAATATTTTTACAAAAAAATTAAATCGAACAATGGAAAAAAATGATATAGATATGTATCAATTAAAAAATATGGTTTCTAAAGGAGCAACTTTAGTTGATGTAAGAAGTCCACAAGAGTATAATGAAGGGCATCTAGAAAATTCAATATTAATACCAGAATATGAATTGACAAGAAAAAGCAAAAAAGAATTACCCAATAAGGAAAAAACAATCATTGTATATTGTTCAACTGGAACAAGAAGTAAAAGAGCACAAAAACAATTAGAAAAATTAGGCTATTATAATGTATATAATTTATATAATGGAACACAAAACTATTGAGATTTTTAAATTTATATGTTAAAATATCACATATTAAACAAAGAAAAAATTAACAATGCCTAAGCATTAAATAATATAATGACTAAGGAAAGGAATTATATCAAATATGGAAGATATGCAATCCAAAATAAATATGGAACAACAAAAGCAATCACAAGTAAATATAGAAAATAGGCAATCTAGAATTAGAAATTTTAGTATAATTGCACACATAGATCACGGAAAGTCTACTTTAGCAGACAGATTAATTGAAATGACTGGTGTATTATCTAAAAGAGAAATGGAAAGTCAAGTTTTAGATAATATGGAGATAGAAAAAGAGAGGGGAATTACTATAAAATCCCAAGCTGTACGAATGATATATAAAGCAAAAGATGGACAAGAATATATTCTAAATTTAATAGATACACCAGGTCATGTAGATTTTAATTATGAAGTATCAAGAAGTCTAGCTGCATGTGATGGAGCTATTTTAGTGGTAGATTCTAGCCAAGGTGTAGAAGCACAAACTTTAGCAAATGTATATTTAGCAATTGATAACAACTTAGAAATTTTACCAGTTCTTAATAAAATAGATTTACCAAATAGCAGAGTAGAAGAAGTAAAACGTGAAATTGAAGATATTATTGGAATACCTGCTGAATCAGCACCATGTATTTCAGCTAAATCTGGACTTAATGTAGAACAGGTGCTAGAAAAAATTGTTACAGATTTGCCGGCCCCAAAAGGAGATGAAAATGAAAAAACAAAATGTTTAATATTTGACTCATATTATGACAATTATAAAGGAGCAGTTGCATATGTTAGAGTTATGGATGGTACTGTAAAAGTAGGAGATGAAATCAAATTAATGGCAACAGGAAAAACATTTACTGTAACAGAGGTTGGTTATTTTATTCCTGGGTCATATATGCCAACAAAAGAAATAAAAGCAGGAGAAGTTGGATATATATCTGCAAGCATAAAGACATTATCTGATATACATGTAGGAGATACTATAACATTAAAGGACAACCCTACAGAAGAACCATTAAAAGGATATAAAAAAGTAACACCTATGGTATATTGTGGATTATATCCAATAGATGGAAGCCAATACGAAGATTTAAAAGAAGCACTAGAAAAATTAAAACTAAATGATGCAGCATTAGAATATGAAGCAGAGGCTTCTGTTGCATTAGGTTTTGGATTTAGATGTGGATTTTTAGGATTATTACATTTAGAAATTATTGAAGAAAGACTAGATAGAGAGTTCAATTTAGGATTAATTACAACAGCTCCATCTGTTATATATAAAGTACATAAAACAAATGGAGAAATTTTAGAATTATATAATCCAGAGGATTTACCAAAACAACAAGAAATAGCATATATGGAAGAACCATTTGTAACAGCGAATATATTAACACCAAAAGAATATGTAGGAAACATAATGGAGTTATGCCAAAAAAGGCGAGGCATATATGTAGATATGAAATATTTAGATGCAACAAGAGTAACTTTAATATATGAAATGCCATTAAACGAAATTATATATGATTTTTTTGATAATTTAAAATCAAAAACAAAAGGATATGCTTCATTAGATTATGAATTGAAAGAATATAGAAAATCGAATTTAGTAAAATTAGATATTTATATAAATGGAGAACCAGTAGATGCATTAAGCTTTATTGTTCATAAAGAAAGTAGCTATAATAGAGGAAAGAAAATGGTAGAAAAACTAAAAGAAGTAATTCCAAGAAAATTATTTAAAATACCAATTCAAGCTGCAGTTGGTGGACAAATTATAGCAAGAGAGACAATTTCTGCCTTGAGAAAAGATGTACTTGCTAAATGTTATGGTGGAGATATTACAAGAAAGAAAAAATTATTAGAGAAGCAAAAAAGAGGTAAGAAAAAAATGCGAGAAATTGGTAATGTAGAAATACCACAAGAAGCATTTTTATCAGTATTAAAATTAGATGATGAATAAAAAGTAAAGGAAAATAAAAATGGATAATCAAAACGAAAAAAAAAGGGAAAAATTTATGAGTAATGTATTAGAATTAAGTATAAATTCTGGTAAAATAAATGAAAATGCAAAATATATATTATATTCAGAAGACTCAAAAGAAAAAAGAAAAGAAAAAATAAAAGAAACAGAAGAAAATTTAAGAAAAGTCATAAAGAATGTACAGAATATAGCAGAAAGTTTAGAAATATCAATATAGCAATTACTAGAAACTTATACCAAAAGGAGTAAGAAATGGAATTAGAAGAATATAAACAAATAGCTGTACAAAGGTTAAATAAAACAATTGCTCATAATGATAAAGAAAAAATGTATTATGCTTGTATGGGGTTAATGGAAGAAACTGGAGAAGTAATAGCAGAATTGAGAAAGCCATTGTTTAAAGGTAATTTTCATGAAAAATCGCTAGACCTAGAAGAAATAAAAAGTGAATTAGGGGACTTAATGTGGTACATTGCTTTAATATGTAGGAATTGTAATATTAATATGAATCAAATAAAAAAATATACAGAAAAAAAAGAAGAGAATATATTAAAAAGAGAAAAATTAATTCAAATAGCAATAAAACTAGGAGAACATTCTGGAAAAATATTAGAATATTATAGAAAAACTTTATCTAATGAATCAGATAAAGTTAAATTAATGGAATTCATAGAAAATCAATATATAAGTATAAATGAATTAGCAGAAAATTTAGGATTAAAAATTGATGAAATACTAAAATTAAACATAGAGAAATGTTATTCTAGATATAATGAAAAAGGAGAATCAATTAGAGAAAATGAAAAATAATTATAACCAAAAAAATAGTAAAAACTTTCAAAAACAAAAAGATGATAATATACAAAAAGATTATGAAGACCAAATAGAAGGAAGAAACTCTGTATTAGAACGATTAGAAAGCAAAAAAGATATAAATAAATTATTTATAACAAGAGGAGAAAGACATGGTTCAATTAACAAAATAATAGCAATAGCTAAAGAAAGAAAAGTAATTATAGTAGAAAAAGATAAAAGACAAATGGATGAAATGGCAAAAACTAAAAATTATCAAGGTGTTATTGCAATAGTGCCTCCTTTTGAATATTGTCAAATAGATGAAATTTTAGAAGAAGCAAAAAGTAAAGGAGAAGATCCTTTTGTGTTACTTTTAGATGGAATTGAAGATCCTCATAATTTAGGATCTATAATAAGAACTGCGGAAACAGCAGGAGTACATGGAATTATAATTCCCAAAAGAAGAGCAGTTGGTGTAAATAGTACAGTTAGTAAAGTATCAGCTGGTGCTGTAGAACATATGAAAATAGCAAAAGTTACAAATTTATCAGATGCTATTGAAACATTAAAAAAACAAGGACTTTGGATTTGTGGTACAGACATTAATACTGATAAATATTACTATAACCAAGATTTAACAGGACCTTTAGGAATAGTTATTGGAAATGAAGGAAATGGAATGAGCGAAAAAATCAGAAAAAATTGTGATTTTTTAGTGAAAATACCAATGAAAGGAAAAGTTACGTCTTTGAATGCATCAGTTTCAACAGGAATTATTTTATATGAAGGTGTAAAACAAAGAATAAAATAAAAAATATGGGGGAAATTATGATACCTAGAAAGAAGAAAATCCTAGTAATTTTAATAATAACACTTATTATTATCTCGATTGTTATAGCATTTATTTTACTATATAAAAACACAGATATTTTTAAATCAAATCAAACTCTATTTTTAAAATATGTAGGTCAAAATATAGAAAATTTAAATAAAAATGAAGAAATTTTTGAAAAAACAGAATTAGATGATATTTTACAAAAAAACTCATATACTGAAAATTCAGAAATTAAAATAAACTATACAAAAAATATCGGAACAACATTAGAAAATACAAATAATCAAATTAATAAATTAAAATTAAAAATTGAAGGCAAAACAGATAAAGAAAATCAATATGATTATAAAAATATAAAGTTATTGCAAGAAGAGAATCCTTTATTTAATATAGAAACAATTAGGGATAATAATGTTTATGGAATTAGATTTTCAGACTTATTTAAACAATATGTTTTGGGTGAAAATAATAGTACAGAAAATGTATTTGAAAAAATAGGTTTTACACAAGAAGAAATATCTATTATATCAAATATAATTGAAAACAATAATGATATACTAAACGAATTTAAATTTACAAAAGAGGAATTAGAAAGTTTAAATAATAAATATACAGCAATACTAAAAAATAAATTTTCAAATGACAACTTTGAAAAAATAACAAATCAAGTAATTACCGTTAATCAAAAAGAAATAGCAACAAATGCATATATTTTAAAAATAACAAAAGAAAATCTAAATAACATATATATAGAAATATTGAAAAATCTAAAAGAAGATGAAATTTTTTTACAAAAAATAGAAACTATACAACAATATATATCTAAATATACTAACATTTTTAATGATAAAGATAATTTAAAAGATAGTATAATAGAGAAAATAGAAAAAACTATCGAAGATATTAATAAAAATAATATAGGAGACGAAGAAACACAAATTATAGTATATGAAAATAATGGAACGACTGTAAGAACAACTATAATAGGAGTAGATTATAATATAAATTATGATTTCATAAAAAATGAACAAGAACAATATACACAAATATTATTAGAAAAAAATAAAGTAGAAACTAAAAAAGTTACATTAAAAAATACATCAAGAGAAATGGAAATATCTATAAACAATAATGAAAATGAAAATTCAAATACAATTACATTAAAACAAAATGTAGATTTAAAAGAAAAAAATCCAACAAGAAACATCCAAATAGAATATGAAGATAATACAAATAGAATACAAGCTGCAGTTACACAAAACTTTAATATCTTAGAAGCTTTAGAAAAAGAAGAATTGAATAATACAAATTGTATAATATTGAATCAATTAGATGATGAACAAATGAAAACAGTGCTTGCAAGATTAACAGAAGGACTAAACTCAAAAATAGAAGAACTTAGAAACAAAATAGAAATGAACGATATGCAAGAAATACTAAAAACAATAGGTATTATTCAAGAAAAACAAAAAATTGAAGAAGGAACAACAGTATCTGAAATAGAAAAAAATCAATTCAACTCAAAATTTCAAATATTACAAGGAGAAGACATAAGTAGTGAAAATATGGCGTATATATTAGATTCAATAAAAGAAAATGTATTAAATCTTGAAGTGATATCAAATGAAAAATTAAAAATACGAATAGATAAGAGTAATTCTAATGAAGATATAATAAATACTTTAAAAAAATTTTTTGAGCAGGAAAAAGATAAAAAATTTAATATTAATATAGAAAATGATGAAGAAACAGGGCTGGTAAAATATTTGGTATTAACAATTAATAAGGAATAAAATATTATTTATTATAGATTTAATTTTAAAATTAATATAGATTTTATTATGAATTTTAGTGGTAATTTTGATGGTAAAAATTACCACTAAAAAAATATAAAAAATTTTAAAAAAAGTGTTGACAAAGAAAAAAAGTTAATGTATAATAAAAATCGTTCCGTATCAAATAGGAACAAAAAGTACATTGAAAAGTAAACAATAGAATCCTTTAGAGAATAAACCTAAGCGGCACAAATT
>CANQVM010000025.1 GCA_947627265.1 uncultured Clostridia bacterium
GTATTTATAAAAAAGAAAGTTTTATAATCTAACTACATAAAAGAGGAATTTAAGATTATTCTTAAATTCCTCTTTTAATATTAAAAAATATCTACATTATATTGCTTTTTTTTCAAAGATGTAATAAAATAAAAATCAAATATTAAGAAAATATGAAAAAAATAAGAAATATAAATCATAAAATGTAAAAAAGTTTTTTTAAGTAGAAGACTAAAAAAGACAAAAACCACAAAGGACAAGTAGTAAAATAAGCCTAACATATAAAAGAGGTGGTAAGGATGTTTCAAAATATAAATGAAAGTGTAATTGATATTGATAATAAAAATACAAGAAATAATAAAGATAAAGTAAATATATTATCACAGGTATTTACAAAAAATAATATCATATTATATCTTGTATCTTTTATGCTGTCTTTTGTTGGTTTAAATGGAGAATTTTCAATTTTTAGTATTAGCATGTTAGGAGCATGTTTTGCATCATCTGTACCTGCATTTGGAATTATTATTGTTTCACTTGTAGGTAATGCTATTAAATTTGGTACAGGAGGATTGTTAGGATACTTTTTAACAAGCTTGGTTATGACATTTAGCTTATTTATATTTAAACCACGTTATAATGAACAAGAAAGAAATGAAAAGATAAAAATAGGAAAAAATGTATTTATATCAATTCTAATCATTCAAATACTAAAGATTGCTATATCTGGATTTACAATATATGATATTTTGTCTACGATTACATTATCTATAATAGGACTTGTATTTTACAAAATATTTGTAAATTCAATAGTAGTTATACAAGAATTTTATAAAAAACGTGCTTTCTCAATTGAAGAAGTAATAGGAGCAAGCCTTTTACTTGCTATTGCCATAGGATCATTTGGAAATTTAAATTTTATGGGCTTTGGTATTCGTAATATATTAAGCATTCTAATTGTTATGATACTAGGGTGGAAAAATGGTATATTAGTAGGAACAACTTCAGGAGTTACTATTGGTGTTACTTTAGGAGTAATTTCTGGTTCAGAGCCTATTATGATAGCTGCTTATGCAATATCTGGAATGTTAGCAGGAATTTTAAATCGTTTTGGAAAAATAGGAGTAGTAGTTGGATTTGCATTAGGAAATGTGCTTTTAGCTTATGTATCTAATGGATATACAGTTGAATTAATCCATTTTAAAGAAATTTTAATTGCATCACTAGGTTTACTCGCTGTTCCTAAAAATTTACAAATTGACTTAGAAGAATTTATTGGTAATGGTAAATTTTTACCAGTAGCACCAAATAGAGCATTAAACAAAAGTAAAGAAATGGCACAAAATTTAAATAAAGTTTCAGATGCTATTCAAGAAATGGCAACTACATATAAAGAAAACGAACAAAATATATTAGAAGAAAACAATAATAAAGAAGAAAATAAACAAATATTTATTACAGAATTATTAAATAATATAGATGCTTATAAAGAAAATATGTTATATGATGACATTGCAGATACTGAAGGAAAAATTATAAACGAAATTTTTAATCTTTTGATGGATAAGCAACAAATAGATTCAAAAGAATTATTACAGGTATTTGCAAATTGTAATAGTTATATTGTTGGTTTTGATGATAAAAATATTAGTGAATACCTAGAAAGCAATATATCTCAAATGGTAAGAGCCATAAATATATCATATAAAGTTAGTAAATCAAGCTTTATATGGAAAAAGAAAGTACAAGAAACCAACAGAAATATAGGAAAACAACTAAATAGTGTATCAAAAGCAATTAAAGGCATGGCAAAAGAATTTGAGCAAGACATAGAACAAGGAAAACAATATCAAAAAGAAAAGATAGAAATAATAGAAGCACTTAAACAAAAAAATATTGAAGTAGAAGATATAGATATAAAACAAGAAAATAGATTTATAATTGAAGTTTACTTAAATGAAGTCTTAGAAACTGCAAAAATAGAAATACTAGCAAATGAATTAACAAAAGTATTAAAAGAAAAAATAGTATTAAATGATGAAGCAAGTGTGGGCAAAAAGCTAAATTTCTTATCAGATGATAAATACCTTATGGCAATAGGAAAAGCAGAAGCAACTAAAAGTAAGAGCGAAATTTCAGGTGATAGTACATTAAGTATAAGATTAAAAGATGGTAAATATTTAGTAGCAATTAGTGATGGAATGGGAAGTGGACAAGAAGCAAGGAAAAGTAGTATGCAAGCTTTAAGGCTATTAGAAAATTTATTATTATCAGGATTTGATAAAAAAATATCATTTGATTTAATAAATCGTGCATTAATAAGCCAAAACAAAGAAATCTTTGCAACCTTAGATATTGCAATTATTGACTTATATGTAGGAAGTATTGAATTTATAAAAAGTGGTGCTTGTCCAACTTATATAAAAAATAAAAAAAGTGTTCAAATGATAAAATCAAACTCTTTACCAGCAGGGCTGATAGAAGAAAATGGAATACAAACATTTGATAAAGATATAGAATTAGGAGATATTATGTTAATGTGCTCTGATGGAATTATAGATTCAAATGTTGAGTATAAAAATAAAGAATTGTGGATTAAATATATGCTAGAAGATATAGAAACTAATAATACACAAAAAATATCAGATTTAATTTTAAATGAGGCAATTGATAATAACTATGGCGTTGCAAAAGATGATATGAGTGTTATTGTTTGTAAGTTTTTAGAAAAAGATATAGCATAAATGATTTTTAAAACTAAAATTTAATAAGATTAAAGAAAATAATAAAGTAAAAGTATCTAAATTTGTATGTTACTTAATAAATATCTTATTTATTAACATGCAAATTTAGATATTTTCTATTGCTAGTAATTGTAAAATATGATATATTATAAAAAATACAAATAAGGAGGGCAAACTAATGGGCAGAGGTAGAGGAAGAAGATATGAAGAACCTAAGTTAAACTTAAAGAAAGTATTTGCAGTAATTATAGCATTTGTAGTAATTGTTATGTTTATATTTATAATTAAAGGATTTTTAACACAAGACCAAGAAAAAGGAAAAATAGTAAGTAAAGACTATTTTGCTGTATTTCAAAATAATAAATGGGGTGTTATAGATGAAGAAGGTGAGATTGTAATAGATCCATCTTATGCAGAAATGATAACAATACCAAATAGTAAGAAAGATGTATTTTTATGTATATATGATGTAGATTATGATAGTAATACATATAAAACAAAAGCATTAAATAGTAAAAATGAAGAAATTTTTAAAGATTATGAACAAATAGAAGCCCTTCAAAATAAAGATGAAAATAATAATTTATGGTATGAGTCAAATACTTTAAAAGTAAGCAAAAATGGAAAATATGGATTAATAAACTTAGAAGGAAAAGAGATATTACCTTGTGAATATGATGAAATTACATGCTTAGATGGAGTAGAGAATACTTTAAAGACATCAAAAAATGGAAAATATGGTATAGTAAATCCAGAAGGTAAAATTATTTTAAAAGATGAATTTGCGGATATAAAAGGATTAACTAGTAATAATAAAGATGGTTTTATAATAAAAGTAGAAGATGGTAAATGTGGAATTGTAGACTTTTCAGGTAATACTGTATTAGATGCAAAATATGATGATATTACTAAAACATTTGGTAATAATTTTTATGTAGTTATACAAAATAAAAAACAAATTTTAGTAAAAAAAGATGGAACAGAAACTTTAACTGATGGATTTGATGAAATAAGTGAAATTTTAAAAAATGAAGATAATGGAGTTATATATAAAAAAGATAATAAATATGGCGTAATGAAAATGACAAAAGAAATATTTATAGAGCCTACATATGAAGAATTAAAAGAAACAAAGTCAGGAGTATTTATTGCAAAACAAAATGGAAAATATGGGATAATAGATATAGAAAAAAATCAAAAAGTAGATTTCAAATATTCAAATCTTTCTTATAACGAAAAAGCTGATTTATACATTGCAGAAGATGAAAATTATAATAATGATATTATAGACAATACCTATAATATAAAATTATCTGGAATATTAACCGATTTTGATAGTGAAAAAGGATATTTAAAAATTAGACAAGAAAATGAATATAAATATTACAATTTTAAATTTGAAGAAAAAAGAGAATCAGATATATTTGCTTCAAATACAATATTCTTAAGTAAAAAGAATGGAAAATATGGATTTGTAGATAAAGATGGAAAAGTAGTAACTGATTATATATATGATGATGCTACAAATCAAAATGCTTATGGATATGCTGGAATAAAAAAAGATGGAAAATGGGGAGTTGTTAATAATAAAGGTAATGTAATTCAAGAGCCAACTTATAATTTAGATGAATACCTAAAAATAGACTTTATTGGAAGATGGCACTTAGGAAAAGACTTAAATATGAACTATTATAATCAACTATAAAATGAAGGTGATAATATGGATCTAAAGATAAACTATCAATATACTTATTTTATACATCCATTTGTAATTAAGGATGGTAAATATCAAAAATATATATTAAAAATGTTAAGAGACAAAAATTGTAAATTAAAAATATTTGAAAAAGAAAAAGATTTAAGAATGTATAAATATTTTCTGCCAAAAACTAGAGAATTTTTATTTTCTAGTTTTGGTTTTGGAAATAGTAAATTAAAAAAACTAGAAGAATTGCCTATAGAAACAAGAGCAGCAATTTTGTCAAAATATCCTTGTAATATTTTTGAATATACTGTAAAAAAAGATATTCAAGGTAAAATAGATGACAAAAAAGGTATATTTTTTAATATCACAAAAATAGAAGTTATATGTTTTTATACAGGAATAAGTTTTTTAGTCATAAAAACAAATGTGGAAGATTATTATAATTTTTCGAATATATTAAATTTCAATTATAAATTTAGAGACATAAATCAAGATATATCAAGTTTAGAAAATTATGATAATATACGATTACAAACTGGAAATTTTTCAGATATTGAAACATTTAAAGAGTTTATTAGAAATATTACAGGCTCAAATATTGAAGCAATGAAATTAGATATAGATTCTGAAAAGTTTTTAACATATTCATATGTATGCGTTGATCAAGAAGCTTGGAATGAAACAAATGAATTTGAAAGTATAAAACATAATTTTATTAAATATGCAAATATATTGCCTGCAGATAATAGCAGAGAAATAAAAGAGGAAAAAATAATAACCTTTTCCAAATGGAAATATGTAAAACTTGCACTAAGTAAGTTAGGTGTTACATTATTTTCATCTAGTAAAGATATGAATAACTACACTATTTTACCAGAAGAATATGAAAATCAGTATTTATATACATATATACTTAATTTATATAAAAAGATATATTTAAAAAAATTACAATTTAAATTTAAAGATCCAAAACAAGTTAAAAATACTAGAAAAGAATTTATTGATTTTACAAAAAATTTGTGGATACAAGAAATTACAGAAGATGAAATAGGAACTGCATTAAATCATATAATGCAAGATGTATTAGAATTAGAGAAAATATATGGCGAAACTAAAAACAAATATGATATTTTGTATAAAGAGCTAAACATAGAAAATAATAGAAAATCGACAATTGTAATTACTCTTATATTGGTTGCATCTTTAATATTTAATGTGCTAAATTTTATAGCTTTAATAAAATAAAAAGTCAAAATATTTGTAAATCAAAGGAGAAGACAATGAAAATAGCTTGTGGAACAGATATTATAGAAATAGATAGAATAAGAGAAAGTATAGAACATTTGAGAGATAAATTTATAAATAAAATATTTACTATTGAAGAGATAAAATATTGCGAAAGTAAAGGTAAACAAAAGTATCAACACTATGCTGCAAGATTTGCTGCAAAAGAAGCCACATTTAAAGCTATATCTTGGTCATTACAAGATAAATATCAAATTACATGGAAAGATATAGAAATAGCAAATGACAATACAGGAAGACCAAATGTAAATATTATAGGAATAGATTTTGAAGATATTGAAGATATAGACTTGAGCTTATCACATTGTAAACAATATGCTGTAGCGAATGTAACAGTATTAAGAAAATAAAATAATTTAGGAGAATTTTATGGATTTTTTTGATAGTCATGCACATTTAGATGATGAAAAGTTTGAAGATGACAGGGATAAATTAATAGAAGATATAAGAAAAGATAATATAGAAAAAGTTGTAACTGCTGGATATAGTTTAGACACATCAAAAAAAGCAATTGAAATAGCAAAAAAATATGATTTTATTTATGCAACTTGTGGAATTTCTCCAAATGATATTCCACAAACTGAAGAAGAACTGTGGAAAACTTTAAATGAAATGCAAAAAATTGCGAAAGAAAATTCAAAAGTTGTAGCTATTGGAGAAATTGGACTTGATTATTATTGGAATAAAGATAATAAAGAATTACAAAAAAAGGCATTTATAGAACAAATAAAAATAGCAAATAATTTAAATCTACCAATCCAAATTCACACAAGAGAAGCTGTTATGGATACATTAGAAATTTTAAAACAAAATAAAGCAATTAAAAATGGAGTGTTTCATTGTTGCTCATTAAATCGTGAATTAGTAAAAGAAGGTTTAAAATTAGGATTTTATATATCTTTTGCAGGCCCAATAACATTTAAGAATTCTAAGAATGCAAATGAAATTATAAATATGATACCGAATGATAGAATATTAATAGAAACAGATAGTCCATATTTAACTCCAGAACCATTAAGAGGAAAAAGAAATGACCCAAGAAATGTAAAATTTATGGCAAAAAAAATTGCAGAAGAAAAAGGACTAAGCATAGAAGAAATTGCAAATATAACATATAAAAATGCATGTAAAATTTTTAATATAAAGTAATTAAATATATTAAAATGAATTATTTCTAATTAGTGTATAAAAAAGAAAAATAACCTAAAAAGGTTGATATATTAAGATTGAAATTCATGATTGTTTTTCTGAATTTATGTTTGACAATATATCTTAATATAAACTTTTTAGAAATTATAACTCTTATTTTATATTTTGTAAGGCTTCAATTCTATCTTCTATGCTAGGGTGAGTTGACCATAAACTAGATGTTTTTTTCTTTCCTTCTTTAGTACTTTTTTTGAAAGGATTTACAATATACATATTTGCAGTAGCATTATTAGCTGTTTTTAACTGATTTGAATCATCATCTAATTTTCTTAGCGCAGAAATTAATCCGGTCAGGATTACGAGTGAATTCCACAGCTGTACTATCTGCCAAAAATTCTCTTTTTCTTGATAATGCAAGTTGCATTAGTGATGCAAATATAGGAGAGATTATTAAAAAAATTAACCCAATAATTAATAAAATTGCATTTCCACTGTTGTTATCATTATCATTTCTGCTACCAAAGCTACCTCTAAAGATTATTCTAGTAAACATATCTGATAACATTACAACAAAACCAACCATGACAGAAACAACACAATTCAATCTAATATCGTAATTTTTAATATGGCTCATTTCATGAGCCATAACTCCCTCTAATTCATAGTAGTCTAATTTTTCTAATAAACCAGTAGTAACACATATTACAGCATTTTCAGGATTTCTACCAGTAGCAAATGCATTAGGTTGAGCATCATCTACCACATATAATTTTGGTTTATTAGTTAACCCAGATGATACCATTAAAGAATCTAAGATATTTACTAGTTGTAAATCTTCTTCTCTAGTAGCAGGTCTTGCTCTATTAAGAGATAAAACAATTTTATCACTATAATAATAAGAGAAAAAGGCAGATATAATAGAAAAAATAAGTGCAATTACAATTGAAACAGAACCTAGCTTAAATGCATGACAAATATAATATACAATTAACGTAATAACTAATATAAAAATGCTTACAATAACACCTGATTCTATTTTATTTTTTCTTGTATTTTCAAACATAATATAATCCTTCATAATATATTTAGGTTTTTAAAAGGAGTTTTACCTATAAACCTATTTGTTTTAAAGTAAAAAGTTGGAAGATGAAAACCTACCAACTTTCACTTTTGTTTTAATTTTAAGAATTACTTCCAAAATCAACTTTAACATTTTTTCTAGCTTCATCACTTTCTGCTGAGAATAAATCATGAGCAGTAAAATGGAATATTCCAGCGATTATGTTAGAAGGGAATACTTGTAATTTAGTATTATATATAGTTACAGCATCATTATAGAATTGTCTTGAAAAAGAAATTTTATTTTCAGTGTTTCTTAATTCTTCAGATAATTCTGAAAAGTTTTGATTTGCTTTCAATTCTGGATAATTTTCTGAAACAGCCATAATTGTTTTTAAAGATTCGGATAATTGATTATCTAACATTGCTTTTTCTGAAACATTATTAGTATTAGACCAAGAAGTTCTTAGTTCTGCTATTTTTTCAAAAGTTTCTTTTTCATGTGTCATATATCCTTTTACTATTTCAATAAAATTTGGAATTAAATCAAATCTTCTTTGTAATTGTACATCTATTTGACTCCAAGCATTATTAACTTTTATTTTTGCTTGTACTAAACTATTATACATACCAATAATTGCAAGTATGAGTACAACAATAACAATTCCTACTATAATCCCAATAATCATTATAATTCCTCCTTATTATTATTATATACAATTAAATAATATCATATTTAAAAAAATTATACAATAATTATAGAAAAATTTACATATTTTTTATTGCTATAGTAATATTCAAAATTTTATAACATATAATAATAGAGAAAGAAAATTAAAAAAATTTTAATTTTAAGCATTATATAGACAAGTTTATAATATAAATATAAAAGATTATTTTTAAGAATAAAGCAAAAATTCATTAAAGCATTGATACGAGTAAGAAAGGGCAAAGTTTGACAAAAAAGTAAAAAAGTAGTATAATCAGTGTGTTGCCAAAAAGGGGGTAATAAATTCAAATGAGAAGAGAAGAAAGAGCTTCAATTTCTATTATAAAAATTATATGTATTAGCTTAATATTAATTTTAATATCAGGAATAGGAGTTATGGCAGTTAATACAAGCTTAAAAGATGTTAAAATTATCCTTCAAAATGGATATGAAATGACAGCTTTAACATCAAAGACAACAGTATCAGAAATTTTAGAAGAAAATAATATTATATTAGAAGAAAATCAAAAAACAATACCAAACCTAAATAGTGAAATATTAGCAGGTCAAAGTATTCAAATAACTGATAAATCATATAATGAAGTTCAAATTGCTAAAATATCAGAAGAAGGTGTTGAAACATCTTTAGAACAATTATTACAAAATTATGCGCCTATAACTGAAAAAATAGTAGTAGAACAAGTTGTAATACCTTATGAAACTGTTACAAAAAATACTATAGCACAAACAGATGCAAATACTGCTAACAAAGTATTACAAGAAGGTAAAGATGGATTAAAAGAAGTAACTTACAAAATAAAATACCAAAATGAAGTAGAAATTGAAAGAACATTATTATCAGAAGTGGTGATAACAGAACCAGTAAGTAAAATTGTTCAAGTACAAAAGAAAGTAGAAACCTCAAGATCTGCTAGTGTACCAAGAACAACGGGAACAGAAGGAGTTTCATCTACAGCGATTATAAATGGTGAAACATATAAAATTACTGCATATTGTTCTTGTAGTAAATGTTGCGGTAAAACAACAGGAAGAACAGCATCTGGAACAGTAGCAACAGCTGGAAGAACAGTTGCTGCACCAGCAAAATTTGCTTTTGGAACTAAATTAAACATTGGTGGACATATTTATACAGTAGAAGATAGAGGTGGAGCAATACAAGGAAACAGAATTGATATATATGTAAGTTCACATTCAGCTGCTTTGCAATGGGGAGTAAAATATTTATCAGTAAGTGTAGCACAATAATAAAATATATAGGAGGATATTTCAATATAGAAATGTCCTCTTTGTTATATAAACAGAACAAAATTACAGAAATCCATAGAGAAAAGTTAATATAACTCAAAATATTAAGGCTTTCCGGTTTGTTCTATTATAATTGATTTTTTTAAACAAATATAGTAAAATATAAAAAAATAAGAAAGGCAGTAATTTTATGAAATTAATTTCGTGGAATGTAAATGGAATAAGAGCATGTATAAATAAAGGATTTGTAGAGTTTTTCAAACAAGCAAATGCAGATATTTTTTGTATTCAAGAAACAAAATGTCAAATAGATCAAGTAACTTTAAAATTTGATGGGTATAAAAGTTATTGGAACAGTGCAGAAAAAAAGGGATATTCTGGAACAGCTATATTTACAAAAATAGATCCCATAAATGTAAAATATGGAATAGGAATAGAAGAACACGATAAAGAAGGGCGAGTAATTACCTTAGAATTTGATAAATTTTATATGGTAAATATATATACACCAAACTCTAAAAGAGAATTAGAAAGACTAGATTATAGGCAGGTTTGGGAAGATGAAATTAGAAAATATTTATTAAAATTAAATAAAACAAAACCTGTTATTATGTGTGGTGACTTAAATGTTGCACATAAAGAAATTGACCTAAAAAATCCTAAAAGTAATAGAAAAAATGCAGGATTTACAGATGAAGAAAGAAATAAAATGACTCAATTATTAGATTCAGGTTTTACAGATACTTTTAGATATTTATATCCAAATAAAGAAAATGCTTATACATGGTGGTCTTATATGATGCAAGCAAGACAAAAAGATGTTGGATGGAGAATAGATTATTTTATTGTCTCAAAAGATATAGAAAAGAAAATAAAGGAAGCACGAATAGATAAAGAAATTATGGGAAGTGACCATTGCCCTGTAGAGCTAGAAATTGAATGGAGGTAAAAGAAGTTAAATATGAATGAAGTAAAAAATCATTGGAAAAAATGGATTTATTGGTTTTTATTAGGACTTGCAATAATTATAGCATATAAAGCATTTGACAATTTTGGAAATATTATGGACTCAATTGGTAAATTTTTAGGAATAATTAGTCCATTTTTCGTTGGAATATTTATAGCATATTTACTTTATATGCCATGTAGGAAAATAGAAGAGGCATATAAAAAATCTAAAAATAAGTTTATAAAGAAAAAGGCTAGAACATTAAGTATATGTACAGTATATTTAATAGCCATTTTAATAATTATTATATTATTTAATGTTATTTTACCAGTTGTAATTGAAAGCTTTATAGACCTCTTTAACAATATGCAAAATTATATTGAAATTGCAATTAATAAATATAATAATTTACCACAAGACTCTATACTAAAAGGAGAGTTTGTACAAGATATAATAGAAAACATACAAAATATAAATTGGAAAGAATATTTTAATTTTAATAAAATAGTTGAATATGTGATAGGGGCAGTAAACATTGTATATAGTGTATTTGATATATTTGTAGCAATTATAGTTTCAGTATATATTTTAGAGGAAAGAGATCAAATATTAGGATTTTTAAAAAGACTTGCTACTGTTATCTTTCGAGAAAAAACATATAAAAATATTGATAAATACTTTAATGATTCTAATGAAATTTTCTTTAAATTTATTGCAAGTCAATTTTTAGATGCTGTTATAGTAGGTGTATTAGTAACAATAGCATTGAGTATTATGAAGATAAAATATGCTTTATTATTAGGCTTTTTTATAGGGCTATTTAATATGATCCCTTATGTAGGTGCAATAATAGCAGTAGTAATATCTTCTATTATTACATTAATTACAGGTGATATAAATCAAACTATATGGATGTTAATTGTTGTTATTATTTTACAACAAATAGATGCAAATATTATAAATCCAAAAATTGTAGGACAATCTTTAAAAGTAAGCCCATTGCTTATTATTTTGGCAATTACAATAGGTGGAGCTTATTTTGGAATGTTTGGAATATTCTTATCAGTACCAATAATTGCTGTTGTAAAAATAATTGTAGAAGATTACATTAGTTTAAAACTAGCAGAAAAAAAGAAAGAAATGGTGAAAATATCTCAATAATAATACAATCAAGGAATTTAAATATTAATATATTAAGCTTGAGTTAAAAATGTGTTAACGTGTGAAGCATTTATTGCTTAAAGTGGTAAATACAAATAGTGCAAAAATATTTACAATTTTAGTTCTATATTGTATAATGATTTTCGTTAAAATAGATAATAAGGAGATAATTATGTTAAAAAAATATTTACTAGTATTTATAATATCAATGATACCACTTATTGAATTAAGAGGTGCAGTACCTGTAGGACTAAGTTCACTATGGGGAGATCCAATTTCAATAGTACCTCTTTATATTATATGCATTATTGGTAATATGCTACCAGTACCATTTATATTCTTTTTTGCAAGAAGAGTATTAGTATGGGGATCAAATAAAAAAGTTATCGGAAAATTCTTTACATTTTGCCTAGAAAAAGGTGAAAAGGGAGGGAAAAAACTACAAGAAAAAGCTGGAAAAGGTTTATATTGGGCACTATTTTTATTTGTAGGCATACCACTTCCAGGAACAGGAGCTTGGACAGGAACATTAGCTGCAAGTTTATTAGATATGGACTTTAAAAAAAGCATTATAGCCGTTATAGCAGGTGTTGTCTTAGCCGGAGTTATAATGGGACTAGCTTCTGCAGGAGTGTTTGGAGCAGCAAGTGCAATTTTTAGTTAAAAATTTTAGATAGTTTTTGCTTAAAGTATTGACATCCGTAAGCAAATATGATATTATATTGTAAATTTGCAAAAATGAAAATCAAAAAGAAATAAAAAATAAAATAAGGTGATTAAAATAAAACTTTATTATAAAAAGTAAAAAATAAAACAAGTCTTAGAGCCAGTTGAAAAACAAGAAATTTTCAACAGCTCTTTTATTGCCGTTTTTAAATTATATTAAAATTTAAAATCTAAATTTATTAAAGTTCTAAGTTTAAAATTAAAAGAAGAGGAATTAAATACAAGGAGCCCTAAATGATTTTAATTTGTAAAAGCAGACAAATTAAGGCTTTAGAAAAGCAAATTGTTATTTAAGAAGGACTTCTTTTAACAAAATATATTTATTTCTGCTTAAATACATTTTATGGGGTGATTTTTTTGAAAATTAAAGAAGTTAACTACGAGAAAGCCTCTCGTAAAGATTTCGCAAAGGTTGGAGACTATATAGAAATGCCAAACCTAATTAAAGTTCAAAAAGATTCATATGACTGGTTTGTAGAAGAGGGCTTGGGAGAAGTATTAAAGGATATTTCACCAATTGAAGACTATTCTGGAAATTTAGTTCTTGAATTTTTCGATTATTACATGGAAGAAAAGACAAAATATACTGTAGAAGAAGCAAAAGAAAGAGATGCAACTTATTCAAGTAGATTACATGTTAAAGTAAGACTAATAAACCGTGAAACGGGTGAAATTAAAGAGCAAGAAATCTATTTGGGTGATTTTCCACTTATGACAGATAGTGGTACATTTGTAATTAATGGAGCAGAAAGAGTAGTTGTAAGCCAATTAGTACGTTCACCAGGATGCTATTATGCACAAGAATTTGATACAAAAACAGGGAAAAGAACTTATAATTCTACAGTTATGCCTTTAAGAGGAGCATGGCTTGAGTATGAAACAGATGGTAACGATATATTTTGGGTACGTGTTGACCGAACAAGAAAGGTCCCTGTAACTACACTATTAAGAGCAATAGGTCTAGAAACAGATAGTCAGATACTAGATTTATTTGGTGATGAAGAAATGATAAAAGCAACTATAGGTAAGGATACAATTAAAGATCAAGATGAAGCATTAATAGAAATATATAAAAAATTAAGACCAGGGGAACTTCCAACAGCAGATGCTGCAAGAAACTTATTTAATGGATTGTTTTTTGATAATAAAAGATATGATTTGGCTAAAGTAGGTAGATATAAATTTAATCAAAAATTATCATTAGCAACAAGAATTAAAGAAAAAATATCTGCAAATGACATTATAGATAATCAAACAGGTGAAATTTTAGTACAAGCAGGAGAAGTAATTTCAGAAGAAATAGCAGAAAATATCCAAAATTCTGGTATTAACATTGTTGATATAATGATGGGCGAAAAGAAGATTAGAATTATTGGAAATAATACAGTAAATATTCATAAAGTATTACCAAATGTAGATTTAAGCAAATTACATATTAAAGAAATGGTAAATTATAATGTATTAAAAAATATTATAGATTCGACAGACCAAAAAGATTTGCCAAAATACATAGAAGAAAGAATGGATGAATTAATACCAAAATATATAACAACAGAAGATATGATTGCATCTATTAACTTTTTATTAAACTTTTCACATGGATTAGGAAAAACAGATGATATTGACCATTTAGCAAATCGTAGAATTCGCCAAGTTGGGGAATTATTACAAAATCAATTTAGAATTGGGTTAACAAGATTAGAAAGAGTTGTTCGTGAAAGAATGACAATTCAAGATTTAGATGTTGTAACACCACAAACTTTAATAAATACGAAACCTATTACATCAGCTATTCGTGAATTTTTTGGAAGTTCACAATTATCACAATTTATGGATCAAACAAATCCATTATCTGAATTAACACATAAAAGAAGAATATCTGCATTAGGACCAGGTGGTTTAACTCGTGAAAGAGCAGGATTTGAAGTACGTGATGTTCACTATACTCATTATGGTAGATTATGTCCAATTGAATCTCCAGAAGGACCAAATATTGGACTTATATCAGCACTTTCTTCTTTTGCAAATATAAATGAATATGGATTTATAGAAACACCATATAGAAAGGTTGATCAAAACACTCATACGTTAACTGATATTGTTGAATATATGAGTGCAGATGTAGAAGATAATTATATTATTGCTCAAAGTTCTGAACCAGTAGATAAAGATGGAAAGTTTGTAAATAAAAGAATTAGGGTAAGATTTAAAAATGAAGTAATTGAAGTAGATAGTGATAAAGTACAATATGTTGATGTATCACCAAAACAATTAGTTTCAATTGCAGCTGCAATGATACCATTCTTAGAACATGATGATGCAAAAAGAGCTCTAATGGGTGCAAATATGCAACGTCAGGCTGTTCCACTTATGATTACAGAAAGTCCAATTGTAGGAACAGGAATTGAATATAGAGCAGCAAAAGACTCTGGAATTTTAGTATTAGCAGAAGATGATGGAATAATTGAAAAAGTAACAGGAGATAGTATAACAGTTAAATATAAAAATGGAAAAACTGTTGTACATAAATTGCGCAAATTCAAAAGAACAAATGGAGGAACTTGTATTAACCAAAAGCCAATTGTAAAAAAAGGTGAAAAGGTTAAAAAAGGAGATGCAATTGCAGATGGTCCATCAACCCAAAATGGAGAGATGGCACTTGGAAAGAATGTATTAGTAGCTTTTTCAACATGGGAAGGATACAACTATGAAGATGCTATTTTAATAAATGAAAAATTAGTAAAAGAAGATACTTTTACATCAATTCATATTGAAGAATATGATTGCGAATGTCGTGACACTAAACTAGGAGCAGAAGAAATTACTAGAGATATTCCAAACATTGGAGATGACTCTTTAAAAGATTTAGATGAAAATGGAATTATTAGAATTGGAGCTGAAGTTAGACCAGGAGATATTTTAGTTGGTAAAGTTACTCCAAAGGGAGAAACAGAATTAACTGCAGAAGAAAGATTACTTAGAGCTATTTTCGGTGAAAAAGCAAGAGAAGTAAGAGATACATCTTTAAGAGTACCACATGGAGAAGAAGGAACAATTGTTGATGTAAAAATATTTACAAGAGATAATTCAGATGAATTAGGACCAGGAGTTAACCAAATTATAAGATGCTATATCGCAACGAAAAGAAAAATATCAGTTGGTGATAAAATGGCAGGTAGACATGGTAATAAAGGTGTTATTTCAAGAGTATTACCAGAAGAAGATATGCCATTTATGCCAGATGGTACACCAATAGACATTTTATTAAATCCATTAGGTGTTCCTTCACGTATGAACTTAGGCCAAGTTTTAGAGGTTCACCTAGGAGGAGCTGCAAAGGCTTTAGGCTGGAAAATATCTACACCGGTATTTGATGGAGCAACAGAAAAAGATGTAAAAGAATTATTAGCTCAAGCAGGAATGAGTGAAGATGGAAAAATGACTTTATATGATGGAAGAACAGGAGATCCATTTGATAAACCAATAACAGTTGGAATTATGTATATGTTAAAATTACACCATTTAGTAGATGATAAAATACATGCTCGTTCAACTGGACCTTATTCACTAGTAACTCAACAACCTCTTGGAGGTAAAGCACAATTTGGAGGACAACGTTTTGGAGAAATGGAAGTTTGGGCATTAGAGGCATATGGAGCTGCATATACATTACAAGAAATGTTAACTGTTAAATCAGATGATGTAGTAGGACGTGTAAAAACATATGAAGCAATTGTAAAAGGAGAAAATGTGCCAGAACCAGGAATTCCAGAAAGTTTCAAAGTTCTTGTAAAAGAATTACAATCATTAGGATTAGATATAAGACTATATTCGCAAGATAATCAAGAATTAGAATTAAAAGAGAACATTGAAGAAGGAATAGAATATGATCCTAGCCAAGAAAAAAGAATTTTATCAGAAGATGAAATAATTTCAGATGGCGATTTAGATGGATATGTAGAAGAGACAGAAGATGATATACTACTAGAAGAGGATGAAGATTCTTTAGATGATGGAAATGATGAATTATTTGAAGGCCTAGATGATGAAGATGAAGAATTATTATTTGATAGTGATTTAGCAGATGATAATTTAGACAATGATAGCGATATAATTTAGGTAAGGAGGGAAAAAAGTGGACGAATTAGATATTTTTGATAAGCTAAAAATAGGTGTTGCATCAGATGAAAAGATAAGAGAATGGTCAAAGGGTGAAGTAAAAAAACCTGAAACGATTAATTATAGAACACTTAAACCGGAAAAAGATGGATTATTTTGTGAAAGAATATTTGGACCAACAAAAGACTGGGAATGTCATTGTGGTAAATATAAAAGAGTAAGATATAAAGGAATTGTTTGTGACAGATGTGGTGTAGAAGTTACGAAATCCAAAGTTAGGCGTGAAAGGATGGGACATATTGAACTTGCAGCACCAGTTGCACATATTTGGTATTTTAAAGGAATTCCAAGTAGAATTGCATTAATGCTAGATATTTCACCAAGAAATCTAGAAAAAATAATCTACTTTGCATCTTATGTTGTAGTAGATAAAGGTACTTCTGGATTAGAAAAATGCCAAGTACTAAATGAAAAAGAATATCATGAAGCTGAAGAAAAATATGGAAAAGGTACATTTAAAGCAAAAATGGGAGCAGAAGCATTAAGAGAACTTTTAGAGCAAATTGATTTGGAAAAATTATCTTTAGAAATAAGAAAAGAACTAGAAAATGCAAGTGAACAAAAGAAAAGTAAACTCATAAAAAGACTAGATACTGTTGAAGCATTTAGAATATCTGAAAATAGACCAGAATGGATGGTAATGAATGTTATACCAGTTATTCCGCCAGAACTTAGGCCAATGGTTCAATTAGATGGTGGTAGATTTGCTACATCAGATTTAAATGATTTATATAGAAGAGTTATTAACAGAAATAATCGTTTGAAAAGATTATTAGAATTAGGAGCTCCAGAAATAATAGTAAGAAATGAAAAAAGAATGCTTCAAGAATCTGTAGATGCATTAATAGATAATGGAAGGCGTGGAAGACCAGTAACAGGTGCTGGAAACAGACCATTAAAATCTTTATCTGATATGTTAAAAGGAAAACAAGGAAGATTCAGACAAAACTTATTAGGAAAACGTGTTGACTACTCTGGACGTTCTGTTATAGTTGTTGGACCAGAACTTAAAATTTATCAGTGTGGACTTCCAAAAGAAATGGCAGTTGAATTATTTAAGCCATTTGTTATGAGAGAATTAGTAGGTAGAGGAATTGCACAAAATATCAAAAATGCAAAAAGAATGGTTGAAAGATTAAGACCAGAGGTATGGGGAATATTAGAAGAAGTAATTAAAGATCATCCAGTAATGTTAAACCGTGCTCCAACACTACATAGACTTGGTATCCAAAGCTTTGAACCAGTTTTAGTAGAAGGAAGAGCAATTAAACTTCACCCATTAGTTTGTGAAGCATTCAATGCAGACTTCGATGGTGACCAAATGGCAGTACATTTACCTTTATCACCAGAAGCACAAGCAGAATCTAGATATTTAATGTTATCTACAAATAATTTATTAAAACCACAAGATGGTAAACCAGTTGCTGTACCAAGACTAGATATGATTTTAGGAAGTTATTATCTAACAATGGTATTAGATGGCGAAAAAGGAGAAGGAAAATACTTTAAAGATCCTGATGAAGCTATTATGGCATTTGAAAACCATGATGTTGGAATTCATAGTAAAATATTTGTTAAAATAACAAAACTAATAAATGGAGAATTAAAAACAGCAAAAATAGAAACAAGTGTTGGCAGAATTATATTTAACCAAGGAATTCCTCAAGATTTGGGATTCATTGATAGAAATAAAGATCCATTCCAATATGAAATAAGTTTTCCAGTAATGAAAAAGTCAATGGGACAAATTATTGAAAAAGTAATAAATATTCATGGTTTAACAGAATCAGCAGAAGTAATAGATTATATAAAAGCATTGGGATTCAAATATTCTACTTTAGCAGGTATAACTTTCTCAATGGATGATGTAAAAGTGCCAGAACGTAAAGAAAGTTTACTTAGAGAAGCAGATGAAAAAGTAGAAACTATAAGAAGACAATATGCTCGTGGTTTAATAACAAATGATGAAAGATATAATGCTGTTATAAATGTATGGGAGGATACAACTAAACAAGTAAGTAATGCTATGGAAGAGAACTTTGATGAATTAAACCCAATTTATATGATGGTAAAATCAGGTGCCCGTGGTAATATGAACCAATTAAGGCAAATTGCAGGTATTCGTGGACTTATGGCTAGTACAACAGGTAAAGCAGTTGAAATACCAATTAAATCATCATTTGCAGAAGGACTAGATGCATTAGAGTACTTTATATCAGCCCATGGAGCTCGTAAAGGACTTTCTGATACAGCTTTAAGAACAGCTGACTCTGGATATTTAACAAGAAGATTAGTTGATGTTTCACAAGATATAATTGTTCGTGAACATGATTGCGGAACAAAAGAAGGAATTATAGTTTATGACATCAAAGATGGAAATCAAGTAATTGAAAAAATGCAAGAAAGGTTAATAGGAAGATATCCTGTTAAAGATGTAATAAATCCAGAAACAAAAGAACTAATCGTTGACACAAACACAATGATTAATGAAGAAATTGCAGAAAAAATATTGTCTGCAGGAATTGAAAAATTAGAAGTTCGTTCTGTTTTAGGATGCCGTTCAAAACACGGTGTATGTCAAAAGTGCTACGGTATGGGATTAGCAAGAAGAGATTTGGTTTCTATTGGAGAATCAATTGGTATTATAGCTGCACAATCAATAGGAGAGCCAGGTACACAGCTTACAATGAGAACAATACACTCTGGTGGTGTTGCGGGTGTTGCTGATATTACACAAGGTTTACCTAGAGTTGAAGAATTGTTTGAAGCTAGAAAACCAAAAGGACTTGCAATCATCACAGAAATTGATGGTAAAGTAAAAATTAAAGAAACTAAAAAGAAAAAAGAAGTTGTAGTAACATCAAAAGATGATTCAAAAATATATACAATTCCATTTGGATCAAAAATGAAAGTTAAAGATGGCGATATGGTAGAAGCAGGTCAAGCATTAATTGAAGGATCTATAAACCCAGCTGAAATATTAGAAATTAAAGGCCCAGAGGGATTATATGAATATCTAATTTCAGAGGTACAAAAAGTATATAGAAATCAAGGTGTTGATATAAATGATAAACATATTGAAGTAATTGGTAGACAAATGCTTAAGAAAGTTAGAGTTGAAGATAACTGTGATACAGACATGTTCCCAGGATCTTTAATTGATATGTATGAATTTGAAGAAAAAAATAATCAAGCAATTGCAGAAGGAAAACGCCCTGCAACAGGTAAGAGAGTATTACTTGGAATTACAAAAGCATCTCTTGCAACAGACAGCTTCTTATCAGCCGCATCTTTCCAAGAAACAACAAGAGTACTAACAGAAGCAGCAGTTAAAGGAAAAATAGATGACCTAATAGGATTAAAAGAAAATGTAATTATAGGTAAATTAATCCCAGCAGGAACAGGAATGCAAAAATATCAAAACATTCACATTAGTACAGAAAAAGAATTAGAAGAAACTACACAAGAAGTAGCTCAAAATGTTTAAGGTTTCTTAATGCTTTATGTTTTTAATTACTAGATATAAAATAGAGTAAAAACTAAAGGAGAAAACACTATGAAAAGTAATAAATTACAAAAGAACCAAATAAGAAGTGAAAAAGGTGCTATAACTTTATTTGTAGTAGCTGCAATGATGTTTTTTATAATAATATTAACAATCAGTTATATGGAAATTAGAAATGAGTTAATAAGCCAAGAAAAAAAGATTACAACAATACAAAAAGAGTATAGTACCTATGATATTGATGCCAAATATGATGAAGTAATAAGTAAAGAAGAACTAGAGTCCAATGCTAATAATATTGATACACAATATGATGAAGAAATAAATAAAGAAGAACTAGAGTCTAATGCTGATAACATTGATACACAATATGATGAGGAATTAAATCAAGAAGAGACAAAAACAGATTAAAAATTAGCAATATTAAAATGCCAAATTTTGCAGATTAAAATTTTTGCAGAGTTTGGCTTTTTTATATATTTAATTTTTATATATGATTTTAGGCTTATTAGTGACGTAAGTGTAAAATTAATGTAGGCAAAATATAAAAATACCTACATTAATTTTTTTCTAAAAATATATTGAAAAAACAT
>CANQVM010000026.1 GCA_947627265.1 uncultured Clostridia bacterium
AATGATAGAAAAAGATATGGTTACGTTACAGCCATATCTTTTAAAAATCAAATAATTCTCATTTAACTTTATTTGATGATAAACCTTAGAAACATCTATAACTGAATATGCCATTTAAGCAAACGCAAGTTAATCTTACACGAAAAAAAAAATTAATTTCTTTTTGCTTGTTTGCCATGCTCAATTTCTCGTTTCTGTAAGTTAATTTTACACTATTTTTTGAAAAAAATCAATTTTATTGCAAAAATAAACACCTCAAAGTTTACGTTTTTCTTACATTTGGAATTTACTTTTTCTTTTGGAAGTTACTTTTACCACTCACCTTTTTTTTTGAAACTTTTTTGTTAATAGTAAATCTATGATAATATAAATAATTTTAAAATAAAAAGAATACAGTTAATTTTAAATAATTATATAATTAACTATATTCTTTTTATTTTGCTTTAAATTATAATCTATAATTGTTTAGGTTTAATTATTATATATCCATTTGACTTCCTAAAAAAGTCGCAGCTGATTGAGCAACTTTCTTTTCTACTTCATCCATCTTTTTATTTGCTTCTTTTGACATAAGTATTACAGTTCCAATTGTGTCTCCATTTGATATTATTGGATATACAATTTGTGCATTGTTTTTTCTTTCTTGATTATCATTTTTTGTTATTGGCATCGCTTTATCACTATTTTCTTTACTTGTATAAACTTCTTTATCTTCCATTAGTTGTTCTAGTTCTTTACTTATATCTTGTTCTAAAAATTCTTTTTTCGAACCTCCAGATACTGCTATAATTGTATCTCTATCTGTAATACATGCAATATGACCTGTCGTTTTAGATAAGGTTTCTGCATAACCTGCTGCAAATTCTGATAATTCTCCAATTGGTGAATATTTTTTTAATATAACCTGCCCTTCTCTATCTGTAAATATTTCTAAAGGATCTCCGCTCTTTTATGCGAAGTGTCTTTCTAATTTCTTTTGGTATTACAACTCTACCTAAATCATCTATTCTTCTTACAACTCCAGTTGCTTTCATAATTTTCCTCCTTCAATTTCAGCATTTTTTTGTTTTATAATCTTATTATTACAAAAGAGGAAAAAAATATTCAAATTTTTTAAATTATATTATGAAAGCCCATAATTTTTGTTTTAATTTATAAATAATTAACTTTCTGTTTTTTCTTCATTTTCTTTTTCTTCTTTATTTGATAAAAAACTAACTTTATATTTATCTAAAATATATCCTAAACTTTTTGAAAATTCTTTTAGCATTACTATTTTTATCGTTGGATCTTTTCCTTTTAGATAATCATCAATTACCTGTTTTAATTGTTTTATATTTTTCATTTCTGGTTCAATTTTCTTAGTATGTCTTTGTGCTCTTGCTCTATCTAACATTTTTTCTTTAATTAGCACAATATCTTCATTGCTAGCACATGATATTCTTTGAAATAATTGAAAGGTATCATAGTATTTAAAAATTGGAATATCCATACATTCTTTATCAAATTTTTCATAAAATTGTTCCATTTTCATTGGTATGCACTTCATAATTTCTTCTGCTTTTTCTCTATACATTTTTTCTAGTAATTGATTATTTAACATATAAAAATGGTTTAGTATATCTTCCATATCTGTTGCAACTTCTTCAATTGCTATTTTTCCCAGTTCTTCCTCTACATTTTGGCAATATTGTGATGTTAAAGAAGCTATATTCATACCATTAAAAAATATATTTTTTAGTGTTTTTAAATCATATTCTATTAAACCCTTTCTCGAAAAATAACTAAAATAAGCAAATAGCTTTACAATATCAATTAATAATATTTTTCCTGCTTTTACATCTTCTATAATTTCTTTAATAACTTTATCAAACTGATCATCAGATATTTTCCAATATTCTTCGGTTAGTAATCTTTTATATGAAGGTAAATTTTCTGTATCAACAGTATTTCTTATAGTTTCCATATTTTCTTTAAATATTTTCATATCAAAAATACGTGTTCTAACATAATATTCAATAAATTTAAAAAATCTGTATTTGGATTTAAAGTTATAATAATAGTTATTATCAAATTCTTTAATATAAAATTGCCTATTATCCATTAAGATTCTAGATGAAACTAATACTGCTTTATATTCTTCATTATCTTTAATATTTATAAATTTATCTTTTGTTATTTTTCCTGCTTTAATTTCAAATGATACAGCAATTGTAAAAATTAACATAGTTTGCATTACTCTGTTATTTGTATTTGGATAAAATTTATTTACCATCTCATAGATTTTCTTAAAATCATTTAATGCATGTTTTAAAATTCTTAAATTTCTTGTTCCACTCTTATTAAATGTAGAAATAATAATACCTGTATTTTCTCTTAGAAATTTGATTAAGTCAGGATTATCTTCATATCTCATTAATATTCCATTAATTATATAATCAAATTTAGGAGCATATTCAAAAGTTTCTCCAATTAATTTTTCTTTAATTCTTTCATAATCATTTGCTTTATCAAATACATGCTCTATTTTTTCTTGAATTTTTTCTACAATTGGTTTATCTGTTTTATTTAATTCATCTTGTCTATCTAATAAATAAGTGGCAATAAAAGTTTTCATCTCTAAATTTGAACTTTTTAGTTTTGTTGCTAGCTCTTTTTCATTACAAATAATAATTGTTTTTATATGATCATGCTCAACAAAATTGTTTATGTAGCCTAATATATCAATAACATCTACATTTGCTCTTTCTAGGTCATCAAAACAAAGAACTTTATCATCTGTCGAAAAAAATTCTGCATAATCTACTTTATCTCCATTTCTTGTTACACCAAAAAAGTTTGCCATATCAATTCCAGTTTTTGCATATTCTGGAATTGATTGTTGTCCGCTACTATCCATAAACTTTCTTAGATTTTTATCCATTAATTGAGTAGTCTCCATGAATATTTTTTTGCTTATTTCTTCCAAGTTTGAAATTCCATATAAAGACATATATATTGTTGTATATCTTTTACCATTTAATTGCATAGATTCTATTTTCTTTTTTATTTTATTGTTCCAAAAATGTGTCTTACCAGACCCCCATTCTCCATTAAGCATAACAGCATAATCTGTATAATCTGACCTTACATAATCTAAAATACTCTCTACTAAATCTTCCATATTTCCTCCTTAGTTTTGTATATATTTCTAATCTTTTGCTATTGTTAATATTCCTATTTTACTTGGATTTGCTTCTATTAATTTCTTACAACATTCATTTACTGTACTTCCTGTGGTAAACACATCATCAATCAGTAAAATTTTTTTACCTTCTAGTCTATTAAAGTTACAAATTTTATATACTCCCTTTATATTATTTAATCTATCTAATTTATTTAATTTACTCTGTTCTTCTATATTTTTTATCTTAAATAAACAATCATCATTATATTCCAAATTTAGTATATCCGCTACTTTTTTTGCAATTAACGCACTTTGATTATATCCTCTTTTATTTTTTCTTTCTCTACTAATTGGAACTGGTATTATTGTATCATAAGATTTTATAATTTGAAAGAATTTTTTATTTTTCAATAAAAAATTTACAAAAGTTTCAAATAAATACGCTTTATCATTAAATTTATAATCTAAAATAATTTTTCTTATTATTCCCTCATATTCAAAAATATATAAATGCTCATTAAAAAAAAATTCGCTTTTTTTATTCTTTTCAATCATAAAAATCGACTCTTTATCAAATAAGTTATAACACCTCTTGCATAAAGAATCGCAACAAAGTTTTCCACACACTCCGCACTTTGGTGGATAAATCAAATCTAAGATACTAGGAACAGCGATTATTGGTGTAATTTTTTTGTTATTTTTTGTCATTTATTTAACTACTTTTCCCTTCTTTCATGATTACATAATATGGGTTATATTATACAACATAATTCTTGTATATTCAAATCTTTTTATCGCGAATTTAGACATATTTCGACAGAAAAAATAAGGCATATGGTGAGTGTCCACTTATTGTCTCATTTTATATTCTAAACCAGTATTTCTTTTTTTTATGTCTATATTTTGAATCATATATTCTATTGTTTTTGGATTGCTTATTATAATTAACATTTTTTTTGCTCTTGTTATTCCTGTGTATAATAAATTTCTTGTTAATAGCATTGGTGATGCTTGCGGTAATACCATAATTACTACATCGAATTCACTTCCGTTGTGCTTTATGAATTGTTATGCAATAACTATGTTCTATTTGATCTAATTCTGAAAATTCATATGATGCTATTTTTTCATCATCAAATTTTATTTTTATCCTTTTTTCTCTTTCATCTATTTCTTGTATTGTTCCTATTTCTCCATTAAATACTCCGCTTCCTTTTTCTATTTGTCCTAAAATTTGTTTTTCCCAATAAATATCATAGTTGTTTTTTATTTGCATTACTCTATCTCCATTACGAAAAACTGCTCCCATACTTGCTTTTTCTGGTTGTTGATTGATGTTAGGGTTTAAACTTTCTTGTAATGTTTTGTTTAATTCTTTTGTTCCTAATAGACCTTTCTTAGTTGGAGATAATACTTGAATATTTTTGAAAAAGTCATAATTTCCATATTTTTTTAGTCTTCCTGTACATAATGAAACTACTTCTGATAATGCTCGTTCTTGTGAAGATTCCTTTATAAAGAAAAAGTCTTCTTCTGCATTTTCTCCTTCTTCTTTTGTTAAAAAATTTTCTCCTTTATTTACTCTATGTGCATTTAAAATTATTTTGCTTTTTGCTGCTTGTCTAAAAACTTTATCTAAATGAATAGTTGCAATTTGATCTGAATTGATTAAATCCTTTAAAATGTTTCCTGGACCTACAGATGAAAGTTGATCTACATCACCAACTAATACTAACTTAGTTCCTTGGTATATACATTTTAATAGATAATTTATTAAAAACATGTCTACCATTGATGCTTCATCTACTATCATAATATCTCCATCAATAGGTGCTCCCTCATAATTATTATTTTCTTTATAAAATATATCTTCATCTATTTTTCCAATTTCAAGTAATCTATGTAAAGTAGATGCTTCCTTTCCTGTTGTTTCTGTCATTCTTTTGGCTGCTCTTCCTGTTGGAGCTGCTAAAACCACTTTTTTCCCTTTTTGTTCATATATATCTATTATATTTTTTATAATTGTTGTCTTACCTGTACCAGGTCCTCCTGTTATGATTGATACATTATTTTCATTTATTATTTCTATAGCTTCTTTTTGTTTTTCTGACAATTTAATATTAGATGATTTTTCCGCTTTTTTTAGTTCTGATGTTAAATTACTTATTCTTTTTATATTTTTTGCATTTTGTAAATTTTTAATTCGAAAAGCTATTTCTTCTTCAGTTTGATAAAAACTGTATAAATATATATATTCTTCATTTTCTCTTTTTTCTATTTTTATTTCATTTTTAGCATTTAAATATATAAGACCATCTTCTATATTTTCATACATCACATCTAATAAATTAATAACAAATTCTATTAAATTATCTCTTTGTACACATGCATGTCCATTATATGTGCTTCTAATAAGTCCATATTTAATTCCACTTATTATTCTTTTTTGATTATCATAACTTATTCCTAAATCAAGTGCCATTTTGTCAATTTGTTTAAAGTCCACGCCTCTTGTTAAGTCTATTAAGATATATGGATTATTTTCTATCTCTTCAATTGATTTTGCCCCATATAAGTCAAATACTTTTTTTGCATACTCTGCACCTATTCCAAATTTTTCTAAAAGTCCTACTATTTGCCAAACTTCCCAGCTTTCTATAAAACTCTGAGAGATTTCTTGTGCTTTGGATTCTGATATACCTTTTATTTTTGAAAGTTTTATAGGCTCATTTTTTAATATATATATAGTATCTTCTCCAAATTTTTTTATAATTCTTTTTGCAAGTACCTCTCCTACTCCTTTTATATTTCCATTTGATAAATATCTCTCTAAAGAATCTAGTGTTTGTGGCATTATCTTTTCAAAAGTCTCTATTTTAAATTGTCTCCCATAATCTTTATGCTCTACATATTTTCCAATTAGTTTTAAAGTGTCTCCTAAATTTATAAATGGTAAGTATCCTACTACTGTTATTAGCTCTTCTTCTGTTTCAAAATCTGCAATTGTATAGCTATTAATTTCATTTTTATATATAATATTTTGTATCTCTCCTGTAATCTCCATGCTATTCTCCTAAAACTTTGTTTTGTCTTAGTTTATCATAAAATTATTTGCTTTTCAACATTTTTTAACTTTCATTTACATTATCAATTATATCTTTACATTCTTTCCAATTAAGTACTTTTATACATTCATATTCAATCGATAATTTTTTTGCTATTTCTTTTGTTTTATCTTCTGATTTTAAATCCGCTACTATAATATTTTTAAAGTATTCTTCTTTACCATATAATATTTTAAATAATGTTGAACGCAAAAATCCTTCTATTTTATTTTCTTGATTTTTCACCGCAATAATCAAATAAATTCCATCTGATTTAAAGTTTGTATATGTACCCAAATATATTATATTTTTTATAATTTCAAATAAACCATAAATGGCTAGTGTCCAAAATATAGTATTTAGTATAAATTCCATTTTTTTAGCCTCCTATGGTTTATTATATGTTTTTTTATTTAATTTGTTAATTTATTGTTTGCTATTTTAAATTATCAAAAAAAAAGAACCTGAACTATATTTCAAATTATTTGATTTATTTTTGGTTCTTTTTTTATATTTAGTTAAATAAGTTGTAATATTGCAACTTCTGCTCCATCACCATTTCTTGGTCCTGCTTTTATAATTCGTGTATATCCTCCTACATTTTTATCAGCATATTTTGGAGCTATTTCATTAAATAATTTTGATGGTAAATCAACTTTGTTACCTTCATTATCTATAACTTTATTCAATTTTCTCATCATTTTTTTTCTAGCATTTAATCTACTTGGCATATCTTTTTGCCTTTTTTCTGTTTTTTCTTCTTTTACTACTTTTAAATATTCTTTACCATTTTTACTTTTTACTAATTCAGTTTCTTTATTTCCTTTTGCATCTAATTTAGCTTTTACAACTTTAACTTCTACCATTTCAAAGTTATCTTTTTCTTTTATAGCAAGTGCTATAATGCTATCTGTAATTGCTTTTACCTCTTTTGCTCTTGATAATGTTGTTTCTACTTTTCCGTGCATAATAAGATCTGTTGTTAAAGTTTTTAGCATTGCCATTCTTATATCTGTTGTTTTACCTAATTTTCTATTTATAGCCAATTTTTTCACCTTCCTTTAATTAATATTATAGAAGACTCTCTTGTTACATGGATTCTTTATAAATAAGTTTTAACCTATTTTTATGAATCATTGATTCTTCCTTAAATTTATTTTATTATTATTCATCTTCTTTGGCAAAATCTAATCCTAATGAATGTAATTTAGCTGTTACTTCATCAAATGATTTCTTACCTAAATTTCTTACTTTCATCATATCTGTTTCTGATTTATTTGTTAAATCTTCAACTGTAGCAATACCTGCTCTTTTCAAGCAGTTAAATGATCTAACAGATAATTCTAATTCTTCAATTGACATTTCTAAAACTTTTTCTTTTTTAGATTCTTCTTTTTCTATCATTACTTGTGTATTTTTTGTTGCTTCTGATAAATCAATAAATAACTCTAGATGCCCTGTCATAACTTTAGCAGCTAAGCTTAATGCTTCATGTGCTTTCAGGCTTCCATCTGTCCATACTTCTATTACTAATTTATCATAATCTACCATTTGACCAACTCTAGTATTTTCTACTTGATAATTTACTTTTTTTACAGGTGTATATATTGAATCAATTGGAAGTACTGATATGTCTTGATCTTGCTTCTTATTTTTTTCAGATGAGTTATATCCTCTTCCCCTATCAGCTGTCATTTCCATTCTTAGTTTTCCACCTTCAGAAACGGTAGCTATATGTAAATCAGGATTTAATATTTCAACTGTTCCATCTGTTATAATATCAGAAGCTAGAACTTCTCCTTCTCCTTTAAAATCGATTCTTAAGATTTTTTCTTCATTTTCATTAAATTTTAATCTTACATTTTTTAAATTAACTATTATTTCTGGTACATCTTCTACTACATTTGGTATCCCTGAAAATTCATGTAATACTCCATCTATCTTTACACTCGTTATAGCACATCCTGGAAGTGATGAAAGTAAAATTCTTCTTAATGAATTTCCAATTGTTACTCCATAACCTCTTTCTAATGGCTCACATACAAATTTTGCATAATTATTTGTGTCATTGACCTCTAAACATTCAATATTTGGCTTTTCAAATTCTATCATTTTTACCTCCTAATATTCGAGAATATCTCTCAAACCATTTTTACTATATAGGTTTTTTCTAAGTAAAATCCAAAAGTTTTTATTATACTTTTCCTATTACTTTTAACTATTATTTTGAGTAAAGCTCTACTATTAAATGCTCTTCAATTGGAATATCAACATCTTCTCTAGATGCTAATCTAATTACTTTACCACTTAATTTTTCACTATCTTTTTCTAGCCATGATGGTATTGGTCTTTTAGCTGATTCTTCAGCATTTATTTTAATTGTAGCATTATCTTTTTTATTTTCTCTAACTGTAATAACATCACCTGGTTTTACTAAATATGATGGAATATCTACTCTTTTACCATTTACTTCAAATTGAGCATGGTTTACAAATTGTCTTGCTTGTGCTCTAGATGTTCCAAATCCTAATCTGTAAACAACATTGTCTAATCTACTTTCTAAGATTTGTAATAAGTTTTCACCTGTTACGCCTTTTTTATTTGAAGCCATTTCAAAGTATTTTCTAAATTGTTTTTCTCCAACTCCATAATATGCTTTTGTTTTTTGTTTTTCTCTTAATTGAGTTCCGTATTCAGAAAGTTTTGCTCTTTTTTGTCCATGATCGCCTGGTGCATAGTTTCTTCTTGAAATACTGCATTTATCAGAATAACATCTTTCGCCTTTTAAGAACAATTTTTGTCCTTCTCTACGACATCTACGACATTGTTCATCTTTATATCTTGCCATTTTTTTACTCCTTTCAATTTTTTCTTATATGATATACAAAAAATTTTCTTTACATTTCATATAAAATTTCTATTTTATTTGATTTTTCAATGTTCAAATTCTTAGATATTTTATACTCTTCTTCTTTTTGGTGGTCTACAACCATTGTGTGGTATTGGTGTTACATCTTTTATAGCACTTATTTCTAGACCTGCTGTTTGAAGTGCTCTAATTGCAGCTTCTCTTCCAGCCCCTGGTCCTTTAACAAATACTTCAACAGATTTTAATCCGTGTTCCATAGCAGCTTTAGCTGCTGTCTCTGCAACTTGACCTGCAGCAAATGGTGTACTTTTTCTAGATCCTTTATATCCTAGTTCTCCAGCACTTCCCCATGATATACTATTTCCTTGTGTATCTGTAATTGTAACTATTGTATTATTGAAACTAGAATGAATATGAGCAGCACCTTTTTCGATGTTTTTTCTATTTCTTCTAGCTACTTTTTTAGTTGTTACATTTTTAGCCATTTTTGCTTGTTCCTCCTTATTTAAAAGTTTTATTTAAGAATTTTTATTTTTATTAATTTTAATCTTTCTTTGTTTTGCTAACAAGTTTTCTAGGACCTTTTCTAGTTCTAGCATTTGTTTTTGTTCTTTGACCTCTTACTGGTAATCCTCTTCTATGTCTTAATCCTCTGTAGCATCCGATTTCTGTAAGTCTTTTGATATTTAATGCTACTTCTCTTCTTAAGTCACCTTCTACAGTATAAGATTCATCAATTACCTTTCTAATATCATTTACTTGATCATCTGTTAAATCTTTTACTCTAGTGTCTGGGTTTACTCCAGCTTTTTCAAGAATTTTTTTAGAACTTGATACTCCTATTCCATAAATATATGTAAGTCCTATTTCTACTCTTTTTTCTTTAGGTAAGTCTATTCCTGATATACGAGCCATATTTTTTTGCACCTCCAAATTTTTTTTAACTTGTTTGTCCTAAAACAAATTAAAGGTGAAATGCACTAGCGTTTACTCTAGCCTCTTTAATTGTTTCAAAACATATATATAAACACAAATTTGATATGTAATCTTTAAAAAGATTCACAGCCGCTACCTAATTTGTGTTATGAATGAATTTAAGGTTTAACCTTGTCTTTGCTTATGTTTAGGGTTTTCACAAATAACCTTGATTACCCCTTTTCTTTTTATTATTTTACATTTATCGCATATTTTCTTTACTGATGGTCTTACTTTCATTTATTTAGCACCTCCTTGGTCTGCATATTCTTATATATTGGGTTAATTTTTAAATTTAATTTATTAATTATTTAGCTCTCCAAATAATTCTTCCTCTTGTTAAATCATATGGTGAAAGTTCTACTTTTACTTTGTCTCCTGGTAATATTTTAATATAATTCATCCTTAATTTACCTGAAATATGAGCTAATATTTGATGTCCATTTTCAAGTTCTACTTTGAAATTAGTATTTGGTAATGCTTCCACTACTGTTCCTTCAACTTCTATAACATCTTCTTTTGCCAATTTTTTTACCTCCTATTAAAGAGTTATTTTTTATAATTATGAATAATTTGGTAATTAAGCATAATAACCATTATATTATACATTATTATTAAAGTATTGTCAATATCTCTGGCTCTTTTTCTGTAATTAAAATTGTATTTTCATAGTGTGCTGCTAAACTTCCATCTTCTGTTATAATTGTCCAACCATCATCAAGTTCTAAAATATCAGGTTTTCCTTGTATGACCATAGGTTCAATTGCCAATGTCATACCTGGTTCTAATCTTATTCCCTTACCTGCTTTACCATAATTTGGTATACCTGGATCTTCATGCATTTGTTTTCCTATTCCGTGTCCTTGAAATTCTCTAACAACGCAATATCCTTGAGAGTGCACATATTCTCCAATTGCATGAGAAATATCTCCTATACGATATCCTGGTTTTGCATATTTAATCCCTTCAAAAAAAGCCTGTCTTGTAACATCAACTAATCTTTTAGTTTCTTTAGGTACATTTCCTATAATAAATGTTCTTGCAGCATCTCCATTAAACCCATTTTTTAGAGCAACTGTATCTATACTTACAATATCTCCTTTTTTTATAATTTTATTTTTTGATGGAACTCCGTGAATTACTTCATCATTGATAGATATGCAAATAGATGCAGGATATGGAGGTATTCCTTTTATACCAACATTATATCCTTTTTCTGCTGGAATTGCTCCTAAGTTTCTTATTATTTTTTCTGCTTTTTTATCAATTTCCCAAGTTGAAATTCCAGGTTTTATTTCTTTTTCTAATTCATTGTATAAAATAGCAACAACTTTACATGCTTCTTTCATTAATTCAATTTCTTTTTTTGACTTTATTGTTACCAATTTTAATTCCTCACTTCTAAATTATTTATTTTCAATATCTTTAATAATATCAAAGGCTACTTGTTTACCTAATCTATTTATTCTTACGCTGACTTCTTCTGTTCTTAAAATACCTTTTTTTCTGTAATACTCTACTAATGGTGCTGTTTGATTATCATAAATTTCAAGTCTTTTTTGTATAGCCTCTTTGCTACTATCATCTTCTCTTTGTATTAAATTTGCACCACATTTATCGCAAATTCCTTCTTTAATTGGCGGATGCATTTTTAAATTATATGTTGCTCTACATTGTTGATTTGAACACACTCTTCTTGTTAATATTCTGTCAATAATTTCATCTCTTGGCGTTGTTAAATTTACAACCAAATCAACTTTTTTCCCTCTTTTTTCTAGTATTTCATCTAATTTTTCTGCTTGTGCTAAACTACGAGGAAATCCATCTAATATTACACCATTTTTTGCCATTTCAGAATCTAAATAACTTACTACCATTGGTACAGTTATATCATCTGGTACCAAATTTCCATTTGCTATATATTTATTCGCTTCTATTCCTAATGGTGTCTGTTCTTTAATATTTTTTCTAAAAATATCACCTGTTGATAATTGTAATAATTTTGTATTTTCACTTATTATTCCTGCCACAGTTCCTTTTCCTGTTCCCTGTGCTCCTAATATTATAATTACCATATATACACTTCCTTTCATTTTTAGATTACTATTTTAAATGAATTATCTTTAACATTTAATAATCTTTATTATATTTACCTTTTTTTAATAATAAACATAATAAAAATTATTAATATGTAGTTTTAGAAATATAATATATCAAATAAAATACTATTAAATACTGACAAATTCAATTGGAAAGGCTATTATTTTATATATTTACCTTTCCAATTTATTGTCTTTTATCTGTACTACTCTAAGAATCCTTTATAATGCCTCATTGCTAATAAAGATTCTAATTGTTGAACAGTTTCTAGTGCAACACCTACAATGATTAATATTGATGTACCACCAAATGCTATATTTAAGTTTGTAAATCTTAATAACATTGGTATAATTGCTATTAATGCTAAGAATAATCCTCCGAACCATGTTAATTTAGAAATAATTGATGATAAATATTCTGTTGTTGGTTTTCCTGCTCTAATTCCAGGAATAAATCCTCCATTTTTCTTTATATTATTAGATACTTCTGCTGGGTTAAATGTTGCATATGTATAGAAAAATGTAAATCCTAGAATTAATAATAAATAAACAATGGCGTTTCCTATAGAATATCCTATTCCTACATTTGATGTTGATGTAGCAATTGAAAATTTATATAATGCTGCCAAAAAACCTGTTTGATTTGCTATATCTTGCACAAATATTTGAATAATCATGGCAGGAAATGTCATAAAAGATGATGCAAAAATTACTGGCATAACACCTGCCATAGCAAGTTTTAATGGTATATGTGTACTTTGTGCTCCTACCATTTTTCTTCCTACTACTTTTTTAGAATATTGTACAGGAACTCTTCTTTCTGCTTGTTGTACAAATACAACACCTGCCACTAAAATAATTGCTCCAATCACAATTCCTAAAGCTAATAATAATCCTGTTGTACTAAATCCTGCATCTGTTACCATTAATTTCCATAACATTGTTACTCCTGATGGTAACCTAGATATAATACCAATAAAGATTAATAAAGATATTCCATTTCCAATTCCTTTATTTGTAATTTGCTCTCCTAACCACATTAATATGGATGTTCCAGTAACTAAACCTGTAACAACTAATAATCCTGTTAAAAAGCTGTTATCAACAAATATGCCAGAAGATTTATAAGATAAATAAATACCTATTCCTTCTACTAAAGCAAGTATAATTGTTAAAATTTTTGTATATTTGTTTATCTTTTTTCTTCCTTCTTCTCCACCTTCTTTTGTTAATTTCTCTAAAGATGGAATAATCATACCTAATAATTGGATAACAATAGAAGCTGTGATATATGGACTAATTGACATAGCAAAGACAGAAAATCTAGAGAATGCTCCTCCTGAAATCATATCAATTAATCCTGCTATTCCGTTTGTATTTTGCATTGCATTATTTAATGCTATACTATTTACTCCTGGTACCGTAATATAGCATCCTAATCTAAATACTACTATTAATAATAATGTATATAATATTCTTTTTCTAACATCAGGTGTGTTTAATGCATTTTTTATTGTTTTAAACAATTAAATCACCTCTGCCTTTCCACCTAAAGCTTCAATTGCTTCTTTTGCCTTTGCTGTGAATCTTTTAGCTTTAATATTTAATTTTTTTTCTAATTTACCTGTTGCTAATATGACAATACCATCATTAATTTTTCCGATAATTCCCTCTTCTAATAAACTCTCAGCTGTAACATCTGTATTTTTCGTTTTATTTAACATTTTTAATGTTACTTCGGTGTATGTTTTAGCATGAATATTTGTAAATCCTCTTTTTGGTAATCTTCTATATAATGGTGTTTGGCCTCCTTCAAATCCACGTCTTACTCCTCCACCACTTCTTGCTTTTTGTCCTTTATGACCTCTTCCTGAAGTTTTTCCATTTCCTGAAGCGATACCGCGACCTACTCTATTTCTTTTTACTTTTTTTGCGGCTGGTTTTAATTCATTTAATTTCATTTACACCTTGCACCTCCTCTCTTAATTTTTATATAATATCTTCTACTTTTTTTCCTCTTTTTTTAGCTACTTGTTCAACTGTTTGCATTGATTTTAATCCTTCTATTGTAGCATAAACGACATTTCTTGGGTTATTTGTTCCAATTACCTTTGTTCTAATGTTTTTATAACCTGCAAGTTCTAATACTGGTCTTACACTTCCTCCTGCAATAACTCCAGTACCAATTGCTGCTGGTTTTAGCATTACTTTTGCACTTCCAAAAATTCCAATATATTCATGAGGTACTGTTGTTTCAACAACTGGAACTTCAACTAAATTTTTCTTTGCTTCTTGTATTGCTTTTTTTATTGCATCTGGAACTTCAGCTGCTTTACCATTTCCAACACCTACATGCCCATTTTCATCACCAACAACTACTACAGCACTAAATCTAAAAGTTCTACCACCCTTAACAACTTTAGCAACTCTGTTGATAGCAACAACTTTTTCTTTTAATTCGTTTTTTTCTTCCATAGGTTTTTGTTTCTCCTCCTAACTCTAATAATTAAGGTATATAATCATTGTTTAATGTTTATAGCCTTATTTTTTGATTAATTCCTTTTATATTAAACTTAATTTTTTATTATATAGTCACTTTATATATTTAAAGATTTTTATTTGAAACTAGAATTTTAATCCACCTTCTCTTGCAGCTTCTGCTAATTCTTTAACAACTCCATGATATATATATCCACCACGGTCAAAAACAACTGTATCAATTTTTTTTGCAGATGCTTTTTTCGCAATTAATAATCCTAATTCTTTAGCAGCTTCCTTATTTGCATGTTTTACTTTAACATCTTTATCTAATGTTGAAGCTTGAACTAATGTATTTCCTGCAACATCATCAATAATTTGTACATATAAATTTGTATTACTTCTATATACACATAATCTTGGTCTTTCAGCTGTTCCAGATATTTTTCTTCTAACTCTAATATGTCTTATTTTTCTTTTCATTTTTCTATCTGTCTTTTTTACCATTTTCTTACTCCTTTCTTGTATTGATTAAAAATTATTTACCTGTTTTACCTTCCTTACGCCTAATAACTTCATCAGCATATTTAATTCCTTTACCTCTATATACTTCTGGTGGTCTTTTTGTTCTAATTTCTGCTGCTGTTTGACCAACAACTTCTTTATCAATTCCTTTAACTATAATTGTGTTTGGATTTGGAACCTCAAAAGTAATTCCTGATGGTGCTTCAAATATAACTGGGTGTGAGTAACCTAAAGTTAAATTTAAATTATTTCCTTGTTTTGCTACTCTATATCCAACACCATTTATTTGTAATTCTTTGCTGTAACCAGTAGTTACACCGATAATCATATTATTAATTAAAGTTCTTATTAGTCCATGTAGACTTTTATTTTCTGGTTCATCATCTTTTCTAATAACTTTAATTGCATTTTCTTCCATTTCAACAGAAATATTTTCATGTATTTTTCTTTCTAATGTACCTTTTGCACCTGTTACAGTAATTTTTTGCCCATCTATTTTTACTTGTACTTCTGCTGGTACTGTAATAGGTTTATTTCCTATTCTTGACATGTTAGTTTTTCCCTCCTTCTCTTATCATTAGGCACACTTCTCTTGCAATTTTTTATAATTTATATTTTATTGCTTATTAGTGTTATCCTTTAATTTTTAAAATTTATTTTACCAAATATATGCTAAAACTTCTCCACCAATTCCTAATTCTCTTGCTTCTTTATCTGTCTTTAATCCTTCTGATGTAGAAATAATAGCAACTCCTAAACCATTTAACACTTTTGGTAATTCTTCTTTTGAAGCATATATTCTTAATCCTGGTTTACTAATTCTTTTTAAACCATCAATTACTCTAGTTCCTTTTTCATCATATTTTAAAGTAATTCTTATAATTCCTTGTGTATTGTCTTTTATTTCTTCAAAAGATTTAATATATCCTTCTCTAAATAATATTTCAGCTATTCCAAGTTTCATATTAGAAGCTGGAATATCAACTGTTTTATGTTTTGAACTGTTTGCATTTCTAATTCTTGTTAACATATCTGCTATTGGATCTGTAATGTTCATTTAATTACTTACCTCCTTTTCTTTCTTAATTTTACCAGCTAGCTTTTTTAATACCAGGTATTTCTCCCTTATGTGCTAACTCTCTAAAACATACACGACATATTCCGTATTTTCTAATATATGCGTGTGGTCTACCACATAATTTACATCTATTATATTGTCTTGTTTTATATTTCTGTGGTCTAGCTTGTTTTATTTTCATTGATTTTTTAGCCATTTTTTTCTCCTTTCATAACTTTTATTCAATGAATTATTTTAATTGTTTATAGGTTTGTTTAATTTTAGTAGCTATTTAATTTTTAAAAGGCATTCCTAATAATTTTAATAACTCTCTAGCTTCTTCATCTTTTTTTGCTGTTGTTACAAATATAATATCCATACCTCTTAATTTATCAACTTTATCGTATTCAATTTCAGGGAATATTAATTGTTCTTTAATTCCCATAGAGTAATTTCCTCTACCATCAAAAGAATTATTTGAAACTCCTCTAAAATCTCTTACTCTTGGAAGTGCCACATTGAATAATTTATATGCAAAATCATACATTTTATCTGCTCTTAATGTTACTTTACAACCAATGTTTACACCTTCTCTTAATTTAAATGCTGCTATTGATTTTTTAGCTTTTGTTACAACTGGTCTTTGACCTGTAATTTGTGTTAAATCATTCATAGCATTTTCTAATGATTTTGGATTTTCTTTTAAATCTCCTAATCCTATATTAATAACAATTTTGTCAAGCTTTGGAACTTGCATAACTGATTTATATTCAAATTTTTTCATTAAAACTGGGACTATTTCTTTTTCATATTGCTCTTTTAATTTTTCCATTATGTATTATCCTCCTTTCTTGTATTATTTTAATTTTGCTCCGCATTTTTTACAAACACGAATTTTTTCTTCTTTTTCTATACTATATCCTACTTTTGTAGATTTACCACATTTAGGGCATACTACATTTACTTTTGCTACTGGAATAGCACATTCTACTGATATAATTCCGCTTTCTTCGCCTTGTTTTTTTGCTTTAACATGTTTTTTTCTAATATTTATGCCTTTAACAATTACTTTATCAGCCTTTGGTATGATTTCTAAAACTTCCCCTGTTTTGCCTTTGTCATTACCTGATAAAATTTGGACATTGTCTCCTTTTTTTATTCTCATTAGGACTTTTCCTCCTTCTTTAAATTTTTTATAAGAATACAAATTTTTATTTAATCTGTAAAACTCAATTATAAATATTATTTTATTAAAGAACTTCTGGTGCTAAAGATAATATTTTCATATAATCTTTTTCTCTTAGTTCTCTTGCAACTGGACCAAAAATACGTGTTCCTCTTGGTGTACCATCTTCTTTTATTATTACAGCTGCATTTTCATCAAATTTTATATATGAACCATCTGGTCTTCTTAATCCTTTTTTAGATCTTACAATAACAGCTTTTACAACATCACCTTTTTTTACAACTCCACCTGGTGTTGCTGATTTAACAGAAGCAACTATTATATCTCCTATATTAGATGTTTTTCTATATGAACCACCCATACATCTAATACACATTAGTTCTTTAGCTCCTGTATTATCTGCTACTTTTAATCTTGATTGTTGTTGGATCATTTATGGTTCCTCCTTTCTTATTTTACAATTGCTTTTTCTAAAACTTCAACAACTCTCCATCTCTTATCCTTAGAAAGTGGTCTTGTTTCCATTACTTTTACTTTATCGCCAATTTGGCATACATTTTCTTCATCATGTGCTTTTAATTTATATGTTCTTTTTACTGTTTTTTGATATACTTTATGGCTTACACTTGTTTCTACAGCTATTACAACTGTTTTATCCATTTTATTTGATAATACAGTTCCAACCATTACTTTTCGAAGATTTCTTTCTTCCATTTAGATTTCTCCTTTCTTGTCTGCTATTTTTCTTTCTGTTAATACTGTGTTTATTTTAGCTATATCTCTTTTTACTTCTTTTATTTTCATTGGATTATCTAATCCATTTGTAGCTAAACTAAATTTTAATTTAAATAATTCTGTTTTTAGTTCACCTAATTCTTTTTCTAAATCTGTTGAAGACATTTCTCTTATTTTATTTATCTTCATCATTTTCACCTACCTTTTCAGTTTCTCTAGCTACAAACTTTGTTTTGTTAGGTAGTTTGTTCATAGCTAAACGTAATGCTTCTCTTGCAGTTTCTTCAGGTATACCAGCTATCTCGAACATAACTCTTCCTGGTTTTACGACTGCTACCCAATATTCAGGAGCTCCTTTACCTTTTCCCATACGAGTACCAATTGGTTTTGCTGTTATTGGCTTATCTGGGAAAATTTTAATCCAAACTTTTCCACCTCTTTTTATATAACGTGTCATAGCAATTCTGGCAGCTTCAATTTGGTTACCTGTAACTAATGCTCCTGTTACTGCTTGAATCCCATATTCTCCTTCTGTAACTTTATTTCCTCTTGTTGCTTTTCCTCTCATTCTACCTTTTTGCATTTTTCTATGTTTTGATCTTTTTGGCATTAATGGCATTATTGTTCTCCTCCTTCCACTGGTTTTTCTGGAAGAACTTCTCCTTTATAAATCCAAACTTTTACACCGATTTTTCCATATGTTGTATCTGCTTCTGCAAATCCATAATCTATATCAGCTCTTAATGTTTGTAAAGGTATATTTCCTTCTTTATAGAATTCAGTTCTAGCCATATCTGCTCCACCTAATCTTCCAGATACTGAAGTTTTAATTCCTAAAGCACCTGCTTTGATAGATTTTTGCATACATTGTTTCATAGCTTTTCTGAATGAAATTCTTCTTTCTAATTGTCCTGCAATATTTTCCGCTACTAATTGTGCATCTGTATCAATATTTTTTACTTCTACAATATTTAGATTAACTTCTTTTCCAATTAATTTTGTAAGTTCTTCTTTTACAGTTTCTACTCCTGCTCCACCTTTACCAATAACTATTCCTGGTTTTGCAGTATATAGATTAACTTTTATTGCTTTTGCTGTTCTCTCTATTTCTACTTTAGAAATTCCAGCAAGATATAATTTTTTCTTTAAAAATTTACGAATTTTTTGATCCTCTACTAGACAATCTGCAAAATTTTTTGAATCTGCATACCATTTAGAGTTCCAATCTTTAATTATACCAACTCTCACACCTGTTGGATGTACTTTTTGTCCCATTTTTTATG
>CANQVM010000027.1 GCA_947627265.1 uncultured Clostridia bacterium
AGTGTTTGTAATGGAATATTTCCTTCTTTATAGAATTCAGTTCTAGCCATGTCTGCTCCACCTAATCTTCCTGATACAGAAGTTTTAATTCCTTGTGCTCCTGCTTTTAAAGATTTTTGCATACATTGTTTCATTGCTCTTCTGAATGAAATTCTTCTTTCTAGTTGCCCTGCGATATTTTCTGCTACTAATTGTGCATCTGTATCGATATTTTTAACTTCAACAATGTTTAAATTAACATCTTTGTTTATTAATTTAGCAACTTCTTTTTTCAAACTTTCAGCTCCTGCTCCACCTTTTCCTATTACAATACCTGGTTTAGCAGTATATAAATTTACTTTTACAAATTTAGCTGTTCTTTCTATTTCTATTTTTGAAATTCCAGCTTGATATAATTTTTTCTTTAGGAATTTACGTATTTGTTGGTCTTCTACTAAATAATCTGCAAAATGTTTTGAATCTGCATACCATTTTGAGTTCCAATCTTTAATTATACCAACTCTCACACCTGTTGGATGTACTTTTTGTCCCATTTTTTATGAGTCCTCCTTTTCTTTAAATGTCAGTAAATACTTTTATTTTTTGTGTTTTACTGCTTATTTTACTCTCTTTCTTTTAAGCATATTGTTATATGACTTGTTCTTTTTCTAATTCTGACTGCTGAACCCTTTGCAGCTGGTCTAATTCTTTTTAAAGTTGGACCTTGATTTGCATAAATTTCAGCAACATATAGATTTTCACGTTTCATATCGTGGTTATTCTCAGCATTTGCAATTGCTGAATTTAATAATTTCTCAATTATTTTTGATGATGCTTTTGGTGTGAATTTAACGATAGCTAAAGCTTCATCAATATTTTTTCCTCTAATTAAATCTGCTACTATCTTAACTTTTCTGCTTGATATTCTTGCAAATTTAAGAGTTGCTTTTGCTTCGTTTTTTATTACTGTTTCTTGCTCTTGCACTTTTATTTACCTCCTTAACTAATTTCTTAGTTTCTATTTATTAACCTTAGTTGTTTTATCTCCTGCATGCCCTTTAAAAGTTCTTGTAGGAGCAAACTCCCCTAATTTATGTCCTATCATTTCTTCTGCTATATAAATTGGAACATGTTTTCTTCCATCATGTACAGCTATTGTATGACCAACCATTTGTGGATAGATTGTAGAAGCTCTTGACCATGTTTTTAATACTTCTTTATTTCCTGTTTCATTCATAGCTTCTATTCTTTTTAATAATTTTTCTTCTACAAAAGGTTTCTTCTTGCTTGATCTTGACATATTAAAATGTCCTCCTTCCATCTATAATGATACAACCTGTCTTGGTTGTATAAGTTACCTGTATAAATTTTATCCATTGCCAGTTAACTTATTTTCTCTTTACTATAAATTTATTAGATTGTTTCTTTTTATTTCTTGTTTTATATCCAAGAGCTGGTTTACCCCAAGGTGTCATTGGTCCAGCGTGTCCTACTGGTGCTCTACCTTCACCACCACCATGTGGGTGATCTACTGGGTTCATAACAGATCCTCTTACTGTTGGTCTGATACCCATATGTCTTTTTCTTCCTGCTTTACCTAATTTGATATTTTCGTGATCACTATTTCCAATTACTCCAATTGTTGCTCTACATTTTGCTAAAATTAATCTCATTTCTCCTGATGGAAGTCTTACATGTGCATATTTTCCTTCTTTTGCCATAAGTTGTGCACTTTGACCTGCTGCTTTTACTAATTTTCCACCTTGTTTTGGGTTTAATTCTATATTATGAATTAAAGTACCTACTGGAATTGAGCTAATTGGCATTGCATTTCCTGGTTTAATATCAACTGTTTCTCCTGATATAACTTTATCTCCATCTTTTAAACCTTGTGGTGCTAATATATATGATTTTTCCCCATCCTCATATTGAATTAATGCAATATTACTACTACGATTTGGATCATATTCTATACCAATTACAGTTGCTTGCATATTATCTTTTAATCTTTTAAAATCTACTATTCTATATTTTTGTCTATTTCCACCACCTTGATGTCTTACTGTAATTCTACCATATGAGTTTCTTCCTGCATTTTTTCTTTTCTTTGCAAGTAATGATTTTTCAGGTGTTTTCTTTGTGATTTCTGAAAAATCTGAAACTGTCATATTTCTTCTTGATGGTGTATATGGTTTGAAGTGTTTCATTCCCATTTTTATTTCCTTTCCGGATTTTGAAAAACTACGCATTACATCGCTATTTTCAATATTTTCTCCTCGCCGTACAAGAGTACTGTCTTGTTGATAAATATTTTGAATGCCTAGTACTGCTCGTTTTTGATAAATCCTCTTCTCTACTTATAAATTTACGGATATTTTTCCTGCTCCGCATAACAGATATTCTTTATTCTCCGGGTTTTTTCCCGATAGTTTAAAGCTTATTTTTAAGCTCCCATAAATTCATCAATTGAATCTTTATATTTTTTATTTACCTTTGTTTCTTTTCCACCTTTAGCAAGGTATGAAAGTTCTTGTGGATTTGTATCAATTGTAACAATAGCTTTTTTCCAATCAGATGTTTTTCCCACATGATATCCTACTCTTTTTTTCTTTCCATCTACATTCATTGTATTTACTTTTAATACTTTCACTTCAAAAAGTTTTTCAACGGCTCTCGCTATTTCAACTTTTGTTGCTTTTTTATTAACTTTAAAAGTGTATTTACCTTCTTGTAATTTATCATTACTTTTTTCAGTAACTACTGGTGCAATTATTATTTCTTCTGGTTTCATTAAGCGTACACCTCCTCTAATTTCTTAACAGTGTCAACTGGTAAAATTAGATTATTATATTTTAATAAATCAAATACATTAATATTATTAGCTGTAATTGTTTTTACGCCTTTGATATTTCTTGCTGACATTACAACATTTTTATTTGGTTCTGAAACTATAATTAATGCTTTTCCTTCAACTTTTAATGCTGTTAATGCATTTACCATTGATTTTGTTTTGATTTCTTTTAATTCTAATTTATCAACTACTGTTAATTCTTTTTCTAATACTTTAGAACTTAATATTGACTTAATTGCAAGTCTTTTTTCTTTTTTGTTTACAGTATATTTATATGAACGAGGTTTTGGTCCTAAAGCGATACCACCTTTTATCCATTGTGGGCTTCTTGTTGAACCTTGTCTTGCTCTACCTGTTCCTTTTTGTCTCCATGGTTTTTTACCACCACCACTAACTTCTGCTCTTGTTTTTGTACTTTGTGTACCTTGTCTTTGATTTGCTAAATAGTTAACAAGTACGCTATGTACTATTGTTTGATTTGGTTCAATTCCAAATACACTATCTGACAATTCTATATCACTAACTTTTTTACCTTTTATATCGTATACATCTACCTTTGGCATGATCTATATTCCTCCTTCCTTTTCTATTTACTAGCCTTTACTGCTGATTTTACTTTTAAGATAGCTCCTTTAGGTCCTGGAACACTACCTTTTACTAAGATTACGTTTTTATCCATATCAACTCTTACAACATCTAAGTTTTGTATTGTAACAGTAACTTTTCCCATATGTCCTGGTAATTTTTTTCCTTTGAATACTCTACCTGGTGTTGATGTTGATCCCATTGAACCTGGTCTTCTATGATACATAGATCCATGTCCCATTGGTCCTCTATGTTGTCCATGTCTTTTTATAACACCTTGGAATCCTTTTCCTTTCGATGTTCCTTGAACATCAATTTTTTCTCCAGCAGTAAAAATATCTGCTTTTACTTCATCTCCAACTTTATAGTTTTCTACTGAATCAATTTTGAATTCTCTTAAATGTTTTTTGTTTGCTAATTTTGCTTTTGCAAAATGTCCTGCTTTTGGTTTATTGATATGTTTGTCTTTTATTTCTCCATATCCTAATTGAATACTGTTGTATCCATCTTTTTCAACTGTTTTTATTTGTGTTACAATGTTTCCTGCTGTTTCGATAACTGTTACAGGTATTACATTTCCTTTATCATCAAATATTTGTGTCATACCGATTTTTTTACCGATAATTCCTTTTTTCATTATTTTTCCTCCTATACGTTTAACCGCATAAGTTATCCGTAATTTATGTTTCTTTTAACGGCTAACTTAAACTATTGGCTGATATTTGGATTTCATTTATTATTTTAAATGTATATCAGCTTGGTTTTTGCTGAGACTGTTAAAATTTTTCATTTCAGTATCAGTATTTAAATGCTTTGCATTTATATTTTCAAATTATAATTTAATTTCTATATCAACACCAGCTGGTAGTTCTAATTTCATTAAGCTATCAACTGTTTTTTGTGTTGGATAAAGAATATCAATAACTCTTTTATGTGTTCTCATTTCAAATTGTTCTCTTGAATCTTTATATTTGTGTGGAGAACGTAAAATTGTTACAACTTCTTTTTGTGTTGGTAATGGAATAGGACCTGAAACCTTTGCTCCTGTTTTCTTAGCAGTATCTACTATTTTTTCAGCAGACTGATCTAAAACTACATGGTCATATGCTTTTAGTCTTATTCTAATTTTTTCACTTGTTGCTACTGTTTTTGCCATTGTAATTTTCCCTCCTTCTTAATATATTTTTGTGTAGATAGCAAGCTTTGCTATCAAAATTACCGTGGCAAGTTAAAACGCACTCTGGTGTTTTGTATACCGCCTGGTCTTTGCCATGACATACTCCACTAAAGTTCCCTACATTCCTACGGAATTGTAGGATGTAGCCACATTTAGTTTCATCGCAAAATTCATGCTTTATTATTATACAACGCTTTTTCCCGTATGTCAACACCTTTTTTTACTTTTTCTTGCAATTTAATTTACTTTTTTCATAAACTATGATATAATTTTTAAAAAATAATCAAGGTAAGGAGTGCTATTTATGAGTTCTAATTCAGATAATACTACTACTTTGGCCGAAAATAAGGTTTTAATCTTATATATATTAAATCTTCTTGATAATGACATTAGACAAGATGATTTATTTAAAATAGTTACATCTATTAATGATATAAACTATTTTTACTTTAAACAAGTATTATTAGATTTAATTGATTCAAAGTTAGTAGGAATATACACTAAAGATGAAGAACAAGTAATAAAAATTACTTCTGAAGGCGAAAATGCTTACATTCTTACAAAAGATGTATTGCCTGGAATTTTAAAATTAAAAGCAGATAATATTTTCAAAGAAGAATTTTCATCAATAGCAGAAGAATCTTCTGTAATTGCTGAATTTATTCCTAAAAATGAAAATGAATATACTATAAAATGTAAGATTGTTGAAAATAATCAGACAATTTTTGAAGTAAAAACCTTTGTTGGCTCTAGAGATAGAGCTAAAAGAATTGTTGATAATTGGAATAAAGATGCTAAATCTATTTACCCCAAAATTTTAGATTTATTATTAAAAGATGTAGATACTAAAGAATAGGTATCTACATCTTTTTTATACTATAATACATATAATTGAAAATATTAATGCTTTTATCATAATATTTAAAAAAATCTTATAATTTGTACATTTAATTCCTATATCATTTATTTTATCAAACCCAGAAACTATTTTATTAATTTCTTCTTCGGTTGATATTTTTTGCTCTTCCATATATTCTTTTGCTAAATATCTTGCCTTTATCATCGCATCATTTTCTAAATATGTTCTCACCATATAATATACAATTCCTAGTAATAGGTAAATATTTAAAAATAAAATCATATGATCTGGTAATATTTTTAGAATTGCTATTATACAAATTACTATAAAATATAACAGATATATGTTTGAAAATATAAAATTAAATAATAGAATTTTTTTATCCTGGATAGAATGTAAACATTCATGAGCTATTGTTTGTATTCTAGTGTATGTAGTAGCTATGTTTGCAATTGATATTTTATTTGTAACTGCTATATAAAAACTCGCCTCTGTTTCTTTATTTTCTTCAATTGTTACATTTGAGTTATTTAATTTTTTTAAATATGCTTTACATATTTCTATATTATTTGGATATTTTAATGCAATATAATCTAGTTCCTTATTTTGTGCTATTTGCTTTATTTTATTTAAATTATAATTAAATAAATATCCTAAACTAACACTTAATATAATTGTAATAATTGATATTATAATAAATTCCATCTTTGTTACTTCCTTTTTAATTTTACTTAAAAAGTCATATACTAATCCAATTTATTTTTTATATTACATCTCTTATTGCTTCTCCAATAATCTTGTTCACATCTGCTATAATAATGTTGAATTTTGTCTCTGCTTCAAAAAATTTTTTTGCTTCTTGATTTTCTATTAATTTTGCATATAATTCTTGCATTTTTTTATATTTTTCTTCATCATTTTTTCCTGTTTGCATCATCTCTATTTGTACTTCATATCTAACTTTTTCAAATTCAGCCATCTCTTCTTTTAATTTAGTATTTAAATTTAATGCTTGTTTTGCAGTTTTATAGGTAATATATTCTTCTGATTGTTTTATTTCTGAAGCTAATTTATTTGCTGTATCATATACATTCATATCTATTATCCTTTCTTTTACTTTAAGTATTATTTGTTGTATTATGTGATAAACTTTCTGTTTTTGGAGCATCAAATGTTACTTTGCTATTTATTGGACAAATATTTACAAAAGTATTTCCATCATTAACATCTATTACATTACCATCTAAATCTTGATATACTGTTTTTTCATCTCTTGCTTTTTTTACACATTTAATTTTTATTGCTTTTCCATTTGTAATATAATACCCATCAAATGTTCCAATATTTTTTAACCCTTGTCTTCCTTTGTTTTCTTCATCTGATAAAGTATAATTATCGCAAAATGTAATAATTATGTTTTTTGTTGTAATTGGCTGACCTGTTGTCCAATCTGTTTGACTCTTATTTCTTGCTTGTCTTTCGTATATTTTACTTTCTTCATTATAAGTATATTTAACTGTTTGTAAATTTGAATGTGGAATAGTAACCCCAATTGCATCTTGACCATTTTCTAAATCAATCTCATTTGTTACATAGTGTAATATACTATCTTCATTAGAAGTTGTTCTATATTTTTTGCTTTGTGCAGATTGTAATAATTTTTGTGTGCTAGTAACTGCATTATGAGGTGCAGATTTATCTTTTACTCTCCAAAAAGTAGTCCCATCTTCCGCAATTCCATTTATATCATTAATAGTATATTTTTTTAGGTCACTTTCTGCTTGTGGACTTTGTCCAAAATGAACATAAATCGCATCATTTTCCATTGCATAATCAATAAAATAATGTCTTGCACTTCTAACTGGACCTATTTTTTCTACATCATTCCCTTTAAATAAAGCCATCAATCGTGTCTCTTCGCCTTCTACAATTATTTCATATACCATATATGCATTTTGTAATCCTGCTTGTGGCCATGCATCACTATGGTTATCTATCATAACAGCAATTGGTCTATCATTTCCACTAAAAATTTGCACCTTTTTTTCTGCTTCTGCAATTCCTGTTCCAGTATTTTCTGCAACTGTTTCTGTATTATTTTTATCTTTTACTATTTTATAAGATAAAATACCTCCTGCAATAATAATAATTAACACTAGGATGATAATCACCAATTGGGCTTTTCCTTTTTCCATAGCATCTCCTCTACTTTCTTACAATTTTCAAATTGTTTAGTATTTTTTCTTCCTTTGGTCTCATTTTCTTTTTGTCCTCTTCCTGTATATGATCATATCCCATTAAATGATAGAAACCGTGTACTATCATATAACTAAGTTCTCTTTCAAAACTATGTTCATATTCTTTTGCCTGTTGTTGTACTTTTTCAATTGATATAACAATATCTCCTAAAATATCCTCATTTTTAAAATCTTCATTTTTTATCTTTTCTTGTAATTCTTCCTTTTCAAACATAGGGAAAGATAGAACATCAGTTGCTCTATCAATTCCCCTGAATTGTTTATTGATTTTCTTTATTGTTTCAGGATTTGTTAATGTAATACTTACTATTAACTTACTGTTCTCCATTTTTTCTTCTATAAAACATTGTTTTAACACTTTTTCTATAATATTTTTATATTCTTCATTTTCTTCAATTTCTTTATAAATAATTTCAAACATCTACACTACTTCCTTGATTTTAGTATATCTTCCTTTTGAATAATATGTATTTTTTATTTGTCTTATAGCATCATAATCTACTAGTTTTCTTTTATAGTATTTTAATATTTTTGTATAATCTATCTTCTCATCTTTTAATTTTTTTATATCATTTTTTATAAATAAAATTTCTTTTTGTTTAATATATTCAATAAAATCCGTTTCTTTTAACTTTGATACTTCTTTATATTGACTCCAAAATTGTTTATATTCTTCTCTTTCTTTTGATGACTCCCAATATACTTTTGTTGATAATAATTTTATATTATAATCTTCAATTAAATTAATTAGCATAGAATATGCCTTTTCTCTTTTTACAGCTATTTTTGTATCTTGCACCAACATTCTTGCATCTTTTAATAATTTTTTATAACATTGTTCTGCAACAATTAATGGTAAACTATGAGTAAATAACTTTCTACTAATTCCTAGTAAAATCATATTTTTTTCAATATTATCTTTGGCATCTAGTTTACCTACCATATATGCTTCATATTTTTCATACTCCGAATTAACATTTGTTAAATTTTTATCTTCTCTTCTTATTATTTTTAAAGATAATATATTTTCAATATATTCTTCTAATGTATGAAAAATTTTTTGATATATCCATTCTTTGCTTGAATCATATATATTAGTATTATCTGCAAGTTTAATAGAATAATTTTTAAGAATTGCTTTATATAAATAATCCATTTTTGATATATAAAATTTTTGATATCTATTAATCAATTTTTCTTTTGAACTACCTTTTACTCCTTCATAATCTAATTCAATTAAATACTTTTGTTTTCTGTATTTATATTCCATATATTCGTTTTCTTTTAAACTTGTTATTTCATAATATTTAGACATTGCATTTTTTTCAAATTCTGATGCTGTACCATTTTTTACTTTTTTGTAAATGGAATCCATAACATATTTGTCTAATGAATCTAAATATGCTTCATATACACTATCATACTTTTTTTCTAGTTCTTCTTTATTATAATTTTCATAATCATCAGAAATATAATTTTCATATGCTTTTATTATATTGTTTCTTTTTATTGAAATCAACATTCCGTTAATTCCTATTTTTGTAGGTATTAAAATTTTTGTTAGGGTTTTTGTTATTTTATTAAAAAAATTTTTATCTGCTCCAGTAATTCTAAGACTTCTTTCTTCCATTTTTATCATCCCTTCAAAATACTATTTTTTCATTTGTCCCTATATTCTCTAGTACTTCATATGTAACGTAAATATCAACACCATCTTCTTTTTCATACGCATTGATATTTTTGTTTACAATTTTATCTTTATTTTCAATTTCTTCATCTAGTTGTTTTTGTAATTCTTCTATCCCTACTTTTTTAGCTTCTTCTATGCTGTAATTTTTGTGGACTTCTTCTAATTCATTATTTGTTGTTTTTATGATTGAAATTGGTAAATAAAAATCTGAAAATATTCTAAGTTTATTCTCTGTTTCTATTGTATCATAAATTTTAAATTTTGAAAGAGTTTTATAAAAATTTATTTTAAAATTATTAAATTTTATACTATATTTATTTTCTTTTTTGCCTGTTTCTTGAGTTCCTGTAGAATTATATAAAATTTTTTTATTTTTTGTGTACCATACCTTAGCTTCTATTTCTCCTTTTGAATGTACATATCTAATTCCTGTAAACTTTCCTTCCATCCATCCATTAATTAAAACATCTCCTTTTTTTACTGTATCTCCAACTTTTACATTTGCTGTTCCTGTTTGTGTATTTATTTTAGTTATTACACCAGCTTTATCTGATATAATACTACAATATTCATTTTCATCTATAATTTCTGGCTTTTCGTTTGATTTTACTATTTTTACAATTGCATTTGTTCCTTTTAGTTCTATTCCCATCCATGCAATATCATTCCTTTGTAATCTAATCTTATTTATAATTTCTTTTGTATCTATCTTTGACTTTAAGTTTCCTATTGTTAAACCAGCATTTTCGATATCCTGTGCAATATTTTCTAACTCTTGATTATTTTCTTCTCTAATATCTACATTCCATACAAAATTTGAAGAAAATCCAACTAAGCAAAGTACTATAATTAAACAAACTAAAAACATCTTTCTTTTTTTATATTTATGTAATAAAAAAGGAAAACCTTTTTTATTTTCTATTTTTATTTTACATCTTGTTTTCTTTGCAATTTTACGCAATTCTTTAAATTCATTAATTCTTACATTTAAAAATATTCGTATTTCTTTATTTCGTTTTAAATTCCAAATAGTTATGTTTTTATTTTTACATATATTTATAAATCTCTCAATATAATATCCTTCTACTGATATTTTTAAATAGCCTAATAAATAACTTAATATTATTTTTATAAACATATTTATCTCCTTTAGCTTTCATCCACTGTTCTTTCCATCTCTAAGCTTTCTATTTTTCCTTTTACTTTGATATCATCATCTGTCATATTTTCTAAATTTAGCCCATATCCATTTATGTTAATTAAACCTATATGAGTGCTAATTTTTACAAAAAATTCTTCATACTCTAATATACCTTTAAAATTTTCAATTACCATTTCATCAAATCCTGTAATAATAATTTTTGGAACATTAGAACATACCTCTTTAGGTAATTCTAGTAGTCTATCAATTTTATTATAATTTTTTCTTTTCATAAAAAATTCTATTCCTTTCTTATCTATTATTCAAATTCATCTAATGATTTAAATTCATAGCCTTTATTTCTTGCTTTTTTTATAATATCTTCTAATATATTAGTGTTTGTTTTTGAATTTCCGTGTAATAGCATAATTTCTCCATTATGTAAATTGTTTAGTATTTTACTTTTAGCCGATTCTTCATCTGGTTGCTTATCCTCATTCCAATCTTCATATGCAAATGACCACATAACAGTTTTATATCCATAAGAATTTGTTAATTCTAGTGTCCTTTCACTAAATTCTCCTTTTGGTGGTCTTAGATATTTCATTTCATAATTAAATTTTTCATTTATAGTTTTATGCAATTCCATTACTTCTTTTTTTATTTCTTCTTCTGATAAATCTGGCATACTTTTGTGATTAACCGTATGGTTTCCAATAATATGCCCTTCATTTATCATTTTCTTTACTAATTCTTCTTGTGTATTAATATAGTGTGCTGTAAGAAAAAAAGTTGCTTTCACATTGTTATTTTTTAGTGTTTCCAATATTTTAGATGTATAACCTGCTTCATATCCTTCATCAAATGTTAAATAGATATACTTTTTTTCATCACTTCCCATTGCTATTCCATTATATTTTTCTAATATTTTTTTATTTTGACTTCCTAAATCTGGTTGTTTATGATCATCTGCTCTTTTAATTCCCCAACCAATCTTTTTATTACTTATTGTTTGGGAATTTGTACAAATAGTCTTTTCATTATTTATATTAGTAATAATAGATAAAGAAACCACAAATATCAACAATATTAATACTTTAAAAATCTTAAATTCTTTTTTCACTTTTAATTCCCCCTGCAAATATTACTTCTATTCTAATTCATATGTCTTTTTAAGATACATTATTACTTATATATTTTATATACAATATAAATACTTATATGTACTATAAAAAATTTATAATTTTTGCAATTACATATTTTTCCATTGTTTTTATGTAATATTTATATTTTTATTCTTAAAAATGAATAATATCATCTGTTTTAGAAAATGGATAATTTTGTAAATTTCTATTGACAATATACATTTTTTAGATTATATTGTTATTATTATTGGAAAATTAAGGTAATTTGTGTTTTTTTGTCAAACCTTGTTTTCTGTTTTTTTAATTATATTGGATTGAAGGAGAAAAATCATGTTAAATTTTGCCTTATGCGATGATAATTTAAATATTTTAGATAAATTGGAGAAAATGTTAGAAACCATATTCACAAAAAATAATTTTGATGCAAATGTTTGTTTTAAAACTGATAATAACCAAGATATGCTTGACTTTGTTACTAATAATAAAGTTGATGTAATTATGTTAGATATTAATTTAAAATCAAATAAAAGCGGTTTAGAATTAGCAAAATCTATACGTAATCTTAATAAAAATACTTATATTATTTTTACAACAGGCCACTTGGAATATGCTATGATAGCCTATAAATATAAAACATTTGATTATCTAGCTAAACCAATTACTTATGATAGACTTGAAGAAACTATAATAAGATTATTCGATGATGTAAATGGCCAACCAAAAAGATATATTAAAATAGATAATAAAAATACAATTATTGATGAATCAGAAATTCAATATATAAAAAGAGATGGAATGAAACTTGTTTTTCATACTCCAACTCGTGATTATGATATTTATAGTTCATTTAATAAATTCCAGGATAAACTCCCTGAAACTTACAAAAGATGTCATAAATCTTGTATTGCTAATATTACACAAATAAAAGATGTTGAACCTGTTTCTGGTACAATAACTTTTAAAGATAATAGTAAATGCGAAATTGGCCCAAAATACAAATCAGATTTGATGGAGGTTTTAAAAAATTATGGAAATTTTGAATAATATATGGGTTGCTATTAGTACTCCTAATGAAGCTCTTATAAATATTATTGCAATACCTGCTACAATTGCGGAAAACATTATATTAATGTTTCTATTTTTATCAATATTAAATATTTCATCAACTAAAAAGCAAAAGATTACATACATGATAATTATGAGTATTATAAGCTTGACTACAATGTATATTCTACCTTCTCCATTTAATATATTTATTAATTATTTTACCATTGTTGTTTTACAATATATAATATTTAAAACATCTTTTTTAAAAAGTGTAATATCAAGTGTTCTATGTACTATAATATTTAATTTGATTGCTATTTTTATATTAAATCCTTTTCTTACAATACTACATATAAATACTGATCAGCTTAATTCAATATTAATTTATAGATTATTTTATATATTTATTATGTATCTATTTACAGGAATTGCTATATTTATTTTAAGACACAAATCAATTAAACTTAAACTATTAGAAGAAGTAGATTCAAGAACCAAATATATCATTTTTTTGAATCTATTGCTTGGAATATTAACTATTATTATGCAATCATTAATTTTATTTTATTATGTTGATACTTTGCCAATATTAATAACATCTCTTAGTTTTTTATCTCTTTTAACATATTTTTCTATAAGTATATATAGCTTAACAAGAATTTTTAAATTAGTTTCAACTACTAGAAAATTAGAAAGTGCAGAAGCATATAATCATACATTACGTATTTTACATGATAATGTTAGAGGTTTTAAACACGATTTTGATAATATTGTTACTACTATTGGCGGATATATTAGGACAGAAGATATGGAAGGACTTAAAAAATACTATATGCAATTAGAGGATGATTGTCAAAGAGTTAATAATTTATACATCTTAAATCCAGATGTAGTGAATAATAACGGTATATATAATTTATTAACTAAGAAATATCATGAGGCTGATTCAAAAGATATAAAAGTTAATATATCATTTTTGTTAGATTTAAATACTTTACATATGAAGATATATGAATTTGCAAGAATTCTAGGAATTTTATTAGACAATGCAATTGAAGCAAGTTCAGAATGTGAAGAAAAAATTATAAATATTGTATTTAGAAATGATGTAAAAAATTCTAGACAATTAGTTATAGTAGAAAATACTTATAAAAATAAAGATATTGATACAGAAAAAATATTTGAAAAAGGTGTTTCTGGTAAAGAAAATCATACTGGACTTGGACTATGGGAGGTCCGTAAATTAATTAAAAAAAATAATAACATTAATTTATATACATCTAAAACTGAAAAATTATTTATTCAACAATTAGAAATATATTATTAAAAAAGAAAGTAGAAAAAACTACCTTCTTTTTTTGGATTGTATATATAACTTTTAAGTTATATTATTGGTAAAAACTTTATTTCGAACCGTTTTTACCAATAATATATTAGTCTTTTTTTATCATACTTGCTGGCATTTTTGGTTGATGGAATATTGCTAATACAAAACAAGCTGTATTGGTTACCTTTGCATATTTTTCTGATATTTTTGCTAAAAATTTTAACATAATAATCTCCTCCTTAGTAAATTTATATAATATAAAATATTACCGGTATATATTTTATATTAAACTGTTTCAATAGAAGTATTTCTATATACTTCATATCCATATCTATTATTTGTTATCTTATACATAAATTTTGTAATAGTTATTGTTTGAAAAAAATTAGCTAACATTAATATGTTTGAAATTACATTATTGTTAATTATTAGAGCAACTAATAAACCAAGTGAAAATGTAATATATGATAAAATTCTTTTCTTTTTTCTAACTTTATTTTGTAATATTGGTACATCTTCTGTATCTGCTGGTGCATACAATTTAATCATTATCATACCAAATATCCATATACATACTATTATTATATATTTTATTAATTTAGTTAATACAAAATATTGTGCTAAAAATGGTATTCCGCAATAAAACAATGTAGTAAGAATTATACACCCTAAATGTGTTTTTAAATGTACTCCGCCAGATGCTCCTTTATATGCGAACAATGCTACAAATGTAAATAATGCTAGTTTTAATATTCCTAATACATATGCAATTGCAAGCATAATAAATATTTTTGGTATCTCTCCTACTATATTTTGTAATCCATAATAAATTACTTCTGCTCTTTCATCATCTACTTCTGGCATTTCTTTTCGTATTTTATTAGTTAAAAATGTACATATTCTATCTATCATTTTTTCACCTCTTTTGTATAAGAAAATTTTACCATTAGTTTTTTATTTTCTTATCTTTATTTTGTGAAATTATGATTTTAATTTATAAAAGATGATTTTTTTAATTTCATAGTTTATTGTATTGGTTGTTAATAAAATGATTTTTTAAAATTATATTTTTTACTAATTTTTATATTATAATTACTAAAATCTTTAAAGTTCTAATTTAATACATACTAAAAAAAATCAACCATTTATGATTGATTTTTGTATCTATCTGTTTGATAGCATTCGAACAGATTGCTTATTGGTAGCGAAGATGTGATTCGAACACATGACACTTCGGGTATGAACCGAATGCTCTAGCCAACTGAGCTACTTCGCCATATCAAATAACATTATTTATTATAATAGTAGTTTTTTTATTTGTCAAGATAAAATATAATTTTTTCTCATATTTACTAAAAATCTTTCTAGAAACATTAGTTTTTCTATGTATATTTTACTTTTATATTTCGCCTTTATTTTTCAAAATTTTTAAATCTCTACCAATATTAAATCATCGCCTATACATTTTATATTTTTCCATGGTATTACAATGTCATTATTTTGCGAGAATATATTTAATATCTTATTACTTCCAGGAACTATAATATGTGTTATTGTTCCAGTTTCTAGGTCAGCACATACATCTTGAACATAACCTAAACGTTTACCATTGGTTATATTTACTACCTCTTTATGTTTAAAATCTAATCCTTTATCCCCCATACTTTTATTCCTCCCTGTTAATATATATTCTTTTTATTTTAAAATAGATACATTTAATCTATATTCTTATTTTTAATTTTTTTGACTATAAAACAATTAGAAACTATTGTATTTTAGTTTAATAATTAAAATATTAAATATTTTTTATAAAGTATCTTATATAATAATATTATTTAAAAAGTTTTATATTATAAATAACCAAAAGAATATGTTCCTTTGGTTATTTATATAATCTTTTTATATGCTCAATTGCACTTTTTTCTAATCTAGATACTTGTGCTTGAGATATTCCAATTTCTTCTGCAACTTCCATTTGTGTTCTCCCATTAAAAAATCTTTTTGTAACTATCATTCTCTCTTTTTCATTTAATTTTTCTAATGCTCCTGCAATTGTCATATTTTCTGCCCATAATTCATCTGTATTTTTACTATCTTTAATTTGATCAAGTACATAAATATTTTCTGCTCCATCATTATAAATAGGTTCTTGCAAAGATATGGGATCTTGTATTGCATCAAAACTAAATGTAATTTCTTCCTTTTCTACTCCTAACTCTTTTGCTATTTCGTTTATATGTGGTTCTTTTCCATGTTCTTTTGTATATTTTTCTTTAAATTGAATTGCTTTATAAGCTAAATCTCTTACTGATCTACTTACTCTAATACTATTATTATCTCTTAAATATCTTTTTACTTCTCCTATTATCATTGGAACTGCATAAGTACTAAATTGTACATTTTGACTTAAATCAAAATTATCAATTGCTTTTATTAAACCTACACAACCTACTTGAAATAAGTCATCTGCCGTTTCTCCTCGTCCGTAAAATCTTTGTATTACACTTAATACTAATCTTAGATTTCCATTAATAAATTTATTTCTTGCTTCTTCATCTCCTGCTTTTATTTTTACAAATAGTTCTTCTTTTTCTTCTTTGCTTAGTAATGGCAACTTTGATGTATTTACGCCGCATATCTCTACTTTGTTGTTTAACAAAAGAAAAACCTCCTTTGAAATTCAATGTTATTTACATTGTTTCCAAATTAAGGTTTTTTATACATTTAGTAAATTTATCTTAATATACACCAAGTTCCTTCTGGTTTTGGTAAATCTTTAAATTTCATACTTTTTTTTGTGATAGGATGCTCTATTGTTAATTCATATGCCCATAATGCTATTTGTTTTCCCTTTCCTCTTGTTCCATACTTTTGATCACCAAAAATACTATGTCCAAAATTTGATAATTGTACTCTAATTTGATGATGTCTTCCTGTATGTAAATTTATATTTAGTAAACTTAAGTTTTTTACTTCATTATATTTTAAAACTTTATAATCTAGTTTTGCATATTTTGCATTTTTCTTTTCTTTATCAACTACCTTACTAATATTATTCCTTTCATCTTTATATATATAATCTTCTAAAGTTCCGATTTTTACTTTCTATCTTACCATCTACAACTGCCAAATATTTTTTCTTAAAAGTTTTTTCTCTTACTTGATTGCTTAATCTAGATGCAGCTTTGGATGTTTTTGCAAAAATCATAACACCACCTACTGGTCTATCTAATCTATGCACTAGCCCTAAGTATACATTTCCCGGTTTATTATATTTTTCTTTTATATATTTTTTTACTAATGTTAACATATCTATATCAGCAGTCTTATCTTCTTGAGATGGAATATTAGGTATTTTTTCTACTACAATTATGTGATTATCTTCATATATTATTTTTAAATCTTGCATATTTATCTCCTTTTAACACACAAAGAATGGTGATATAATGTATTATTTTTCCCATCTTCCATAAATTCCACATGGTAAGACTAGTGTAGAATTTTCCATTGGTATTCCAATTTCTCCACATTCTATTTTTCCTTTATATTTATTTTGCATTGTTAAGTTTAATATATTTTGTAATACAGAACTTGAAATTCCAGTTGTATAGGAGTTAATTAAGAAAAATAACGGTTTTTCCGATAATACATCCATACATAAATTTACTAATTCACATATATTATTATCAAATTGCCATATTTCGCCTTTTGCACCTCTTCCATAGGATGGTGGATCCATTATTATAGCATCATATTTGTTTCCACGTCTAATTTCACGATTAACAAATTTTATAACATCATCTACGATAAATCTAACTGATTTATCTTGTAGCCCTGATGATACTACATTTTCTTTTGCCCAATTTGTCATTCCTTTTGAACTATCTACGTGGCATACTGATGCTCCTGCAGATAAGCAAGCTACTGTTGCTCCTCCTGTATATGCAAATAAATTTAAAACTTTAATTTCTCTCTTTTCTGATTTTATTTTATTTATCATCCAATCCCAATTTACCGCTTGCTCTGGAAATAATCCTGTATGTTTAAATCCCATTGGCTTTATGTTGAATGTTAAATTTTTATAATGTATCTGCCATTGTTTTGGCACGTTTTTATTATATTCCCAAGAACCTCCTCCTGTTTTACTTCTATGGTATGTTGCATTTATTTTTTGCCATTTATTTGGATAGCTTTTATCTTTCCAAATTATTTGTGGGTCTGGTCTTGATAAAATAACATCTCCCCATCTTTCTAGCTTTTGTCCATTTGCCATATCTAGTATTTTATATTCTTTCCATTCATTTGCTAATTTCATTTCTTTTTAGTAGTAAAAAAATACTACTATCCTCCTTCTATTAGAATAGTAATATTTTAACATATATTTATATATTTTGCAAAACTTTCATAAAACTATAAATCATTATTATATTTATAAACGAAAATATAATAAAACATATACTTACTGTTGATATTAGTTTATGCGTTTTTATATATCTTTTTATTTTACTTCTCCATCTCTCTTTTTTTATTACTAATTTGTCCAATTTTGTATTATACCTAACTTCAAAAAATTTATCTTTTGCATATTCCATATTATTTCCCCCTTATATTTAATTATTAATATATATATTCATAAAAAAAATTTTTATTCCTAATTATAATTAATTTTAATACATATTTTCTATTTATAAATAACAATATTTGACCTTTATGTAAATATGTGTTATAATTAGAAAGAATAAGAAGCAAATATTTGCTTCAAAATAGGAACACTTATTTTATTTTAGGAGGATGCACAATGAAAAAATCAGCAATGAAAAAATCCGCAAAAAGACAGCCAGCTTCAACAGCCCCTGTACGTAAGTACTGGAAAGTAATTCAATTTGTGATAGTATTCCTATCAATATTCATTTCTTTACTTTTATTGCGGTTTCTAACAAATGCTTGTGTATTTGTTATAGAAACAATCTCTATAATTACATGGGAAATGTATATAACGTATTTTATTGGGATGATGATTATGTTAATTTCAATTGTCTTCCAATATAAATCGTTTCATATTCCCCTGGTGAACATTATTAAAATAATCGGATTATATATTCTATTGACAATAATTTTTTTGATTTGTATTTTAGCATTTTTTAATATAAAGTTATTTGTCGATAATGTATTAATTAAAACTATATTGTTCACTGGAAAGTTTTGGGAGGGATTTTTAGTGTCTTCCATAATCTTCATACTCTCATGTATTATAGTATCTCACAAAAGTAAAAAAAGAAGAAAGTAGGGTAATTCCTACTCAGACTGTTGACAAAGTATTTTTGTTAACAGTCTTTCTTTTTAATAAAAAATGTTGTAAAATAAACATGTCC
>CANQVM010000028.1 GCA_947627265.1 uncultured Clostridia bacterium
ATGTTCTAAACAAGTTTTTACTTTTCAGCATTTTATTAATATTTGTAAAAAAGCTTTTATGCCTAAATTTATTTTTTGATTGTTCTTCTATTTTTATATCTTTTTTATATGACTTTGTCTTTTAAATTTTTATATTTTTATATTTAAATGTTAACTACTATTTAATTGTAATTTAAAATTTATACGTTTTAAAAATATGTTAACTTTATATTTATGAGTTTTATTTTGTTTTCCTATTTGATCTTCATTCTTATTAAACTTTATAGATAAAAAAATATATTTTTTTTTTTATCTTATATATTTTAAATATTTTATAACTATAATTTTTTGTAAATCATTTAATTTTTTTATTAAATATTTTTTAAATAATTTTTAATAAATTTTATTTTCTGAAAATTTATATAAAAAATATATAATAATTATATATTTTTTTATATTAATTTTATTTTAAAATTATATGTTATTTTTTTCTTTTCAATTATCATTTATTATTTTTAGTTTATTTTATATTTAATATAATTTTTAATTAATAATATATAAACCAGTATATATAGCATACAGTGTTGTTATATTTTTATGTATTAATCTTTTCTTTTGTAAAATATAAAATCATTTAATTTTATATTTTTATTTTTTCAAATATTATTTTCTAATATTAATTAATTTAATTTTTAATAACTCATTTTTTATTAATTATATTTTATAAAATAATAAATAATACTTTATTTATTATTTTAATACTTATTTTTTTATTATTTTAATTTCTCTACTAATTCTAATTGCTGATTACTTAAATTAAAATCTTGTCCATTATTTTTTATTAAATTATGTAATACCTCTATAGTTCTAACATCATTAATTGTCTTTTCAATTGGTGCTATATTTTTTATTTGTACTTCTATTTTTTTATATTCTTTTTCCATTCCACTAAAATCTTTATTATTAAAATATTTTTTCCAATTATTAATATATTTATTTGTATAATCAATAGCTTTATATTGATTATTAAATGTATTTGTTATATTGCTTTCTATATTATTTAAAATTATATTTTTTCCTTGCTTAATTGTACTAGCTATTGTATTATTTATTACTCCTGCTTTTCTTACATTATCTACAACATTGTCTATTAAAGATGACATACCATCAATTAATCCTCCACTTTGTATAGCACTTTGCATTTGAGACACATTTTCAAAATTTCCCGTAAAAATACCTATAGCACTTTTTCCTAAATCAATTGCATCATCAATTGTTTTTGTTATTCCATCTTTTAATCCATAATTTAACAAATTATCTTTTATATTTATAATTTGATTTTCAATAAAATCTGGTAATATTGCTCTAATGCCAATATCTACAGCAGTATTAATTGTTTTTCCCAATGTTGTTTCTAAAAAGCATTTTTGAGTTTTTTCATTTACAATATTATTATTTTTTTCTAATTGATTATTTTTTTCTAAATTTTGTATTTCCATATTGTACCTCTTTCTTTTTTATATTTTCATTTATATTTTAATTTTGATTTAATTATTTATTTAATTTATTATTTTTCATTTATTATTAATTATTAATTGTTACAATTCACAGTCTGTGATATAATTTGAAAAAATAGCTGTGAATATTTACTATTAATTTTTATTTTTTATAAATTAATAAATTAATAATTTAATAATTTATTAATTTAATATATCTATTTTTTTATTACTTATTTTTATTTTATTATAAATAAATTTTACTGCAAAATTTTATCAATTTTTTTATTTATATATTTTGGAATTTCGATTTTTTGATTTTTTAAAATTTTATTTGTTAATTCTTGATAATTTTTATTATAAAAAATTTTATGAATATGAACATTCTTTCGAAAAATATTTTTAATAATTAAACTACTAACTGAATATAAAAAATATTTATTCTGTATTATATGTAAACTTGTATCAAAAACTTCCTCATCATTTTTATTTTTTCTTATGATTTCTTGTAAATCTTTTATGCCTAAAATATTTTTATAGCATACTATTATTTTTTTATAACTTTTTTTTATAAATTCTGTTTCTATATAACTATATTTTATTTTTCCAATGTCAACTACTACATAATCATATTTTAAAATATACTTATTAAAAAAATATGTTAACTTTTCTTTATCTTTGATAAATTCTTCTTCCTTTGAGATTTTTAAAACTTGTGATAATCCATATATGAAAGTTAAATTTTTATTGATTTTAATTTCATAATTTTCTATTTCTTTTTGTATTATATTTTCTATTTTTTTTTCTTCCCTTTTAATATTAAAATTTATTTTATTATTTTTTGATCTATTTTTAGAAATATAATATCTATTTTTTAATAAGATTAAATAATTATTTTCAATTTTTTTATTTAAATTAATTAATAATATATTTTTATCTTTTTTTATCAAATTATAAATTATTAAATTACTTATTGTTGTTTTTCCAGAATTTTTTTCTCCATAAATTGTTATTATTTTATTTTCTTTTATATTTTTTTGTTTTATTTTTTTATTATTTATCTTATTATATAATTTTTTATTGTTTTTTATTTTTGTTAATTTAATAATTTTGTTCTTTAATTTATTTTCTATTTTTTTATTATCTTTTATTTTATTTTTTTCTTTACCTGTATTCTCTGATATTTCATCGTTTTTATTATTAAGATTATTTTTATTATTTATATTTTTAATTTCTTTTAATTCATAATTTTTTATTTTTTCTAATATTTTATTTAAATTTTTAATATTATTATATATATTTTTTATTCCTAATTTTTTTAATTTATTTTCTTTTTTTATATTTGTTTTTTCTAAAATAAAAAATATAATTATTTTATTGTTAATTTTTTTTATTTTTTTTATTAATTCTTCAATACTTATTTCTCCTGAAATTTTTTCATCGATTATAATATAATCTATATTTTTAGTTTTATATAATATTTCTAAAATAGCTTCTCTATATTGCACACTCTTATAATTAAAAATTTTTTTATCTATTTTATTAATTATTTTTTTTTCATTAAGTGCAACTATTATATGTTTTTCCACTTCTATCTCCTTCTATAATTTGTCTTTCTAATTCAGAACTTTCTATTTTTGTCAATATATGATCTTCTCCAACAAACATTAAACATTCTCCCCTTTTTAAGGATTTTATTTCTATTTTTTCTTTTTCTGATAAATTTGTAAATTCAGATAATATTTTTATATTTTCTTCTTCCAATTCAAAAAAAGTTTTTATACTTGAATTATTTAAAATACTTTTTCCATATGTACCATTTTCTAAACTAAAAATATCAGATATATCTTGTGTTATTGCTACACTACTACCACTATATTTTCTTATTGTTTTAAAAATTTTATAAATAAAACTTGCAACTTCTTTATTTGATGTCACTCCAATTAATCTCCAAATTTCATCTAAATAAATTGCTTTTTTTTGATTTCTATTTTCTTTTATCTTGTCCCAAAAAATATCTGTAAATAAATACATACCATATTTTAAATTTTCTTCTCCTAAATCATAAATATCTGCAACTATTAAATTGTTATTTAATTTAATATTAGAATAATTATTAAAAAATTTCATTGATCCTTTTACAAATGGAATTAATTTTGTTTTAAATTTTTTTGTTTTTTTATCTTCTCCTAATGTTAAATATAACTCTTCTAATATTGGCATTTGATTTGAATCTTTAAATTTATATGTTATTTGTTTGTTTTCTTCTATTTCATTATATAAACTTTTATCATCAAATGTAATATTTTTATTTTTATATGTCTTAATTAATTTTTCTTCCAACAATGCTTTTTCTTCTTCATTTAATTCTCCGAAAATTAAATTAAAAAATCCAATTAATTTACCAATTTTTGTCGCTAAATATCCACTTTCTCCATCTTCAATACTTTCTTCTCTAATTTCTAAAATATTAATATATGTGTTAGAATTTGGTCCAATTTTTATTTGTGTACCTTTTAATCTTTCACATATATTATTATATTCTCTTTCAGGATCAATAATATATTGTGAAATTCCTAATAATTTATATCTTAAAATTAATAATTTGGTATAAAATGATTTTCCTGCTCCACTTGTACCAAAAATACAAATATTTGCATTCTTATATTTTTTGTTATTATAACGATCAATAAAAACTAAAGAATCATTATAAATATTTGTTCCTATAAAAATTCCATCTTGATCAAAAATTGTTGATGATATAAAAGGGTATGTAGCAAGTAATCCTGATGTTAATACATTTCTACGTGCTGCTTCTTTAATTATTTCATGATTTTTCATAATTGGTAAAGAAGATAAAAAAAGTTCTTCTTGTCTAAAATTTGCTCTTCTAGTTTGCATTCCCCTACTTTGTGTTATACCTTCAATTTTATTTAAAAAATATTCTAATTCTTTTTCATCTTCCGAATAAACATTTATATAAATATATAAAAAATAAATATCTTCATTATTTACTTGAATTTCTTTTCTTATATATTTTGCATCATTATATGTAAAAGCTGCTATATCAATATCTTGCCTATTTTGATTATTTTCTTTTAACTCTACACCTACATTTCCAATATGATATGTTAAATCTTTTATTGTTTTATATGAATCTTGTTTTTCATAAAAAATAGAAATATTCATATTTATATTTGTCTCTATTAAATTTTTTAATAAAATATCGCTTTGCTCTCTATAATAATCAACAATAATTAAACCTGCATAAAATAAATTGTCAATTTCTAAATATTTTGGATTTTGAATATTTATATATGATGGACAAATTTCATCTTTTTTACATATACTACCTGCATAAAAATTTTCTTCTTTTGCTTTTACATTTTTTTTCTTTTCTATTATTTGTTTTATATTTTTAATTTTATTACCTCCTTATTAAATACATAATTTTAAAATTTAATTTTATATAATTTATATTTGCATATTTTATTTTTAATTTTATATATTTAATTTATATATTTTATATTTTAATTTTTATATTTTATATTTTAATTTTTATATTTTATATTTTAATTTTTATTTTTATTTTAATTTTTATTTTAATTTAATTTTTATTTTAATTCTTATTTTTATTTTTATTTTTTATTTTTATTTTTTATTTTTTATTTTAATTTTTATTTTTTTATTTTAATTGAATTAAATTATTATTTATTTTTTTTGTATTTAAAAAAGAATAAAATAATTTCTCTGTTTCTGACTTACTTGAAATTTCATTAACTGCATTACCTGTACGAGATAAACATTCTTTGATTTTAAAATATTTTTCTTTTAAATCATTTTTTATAAAATCTTCTGATTGAGCATATTGATTTTTTTTATTATTTTCATTCGAAATAATTATATAAAAATTTTTTGATGATGATTTTCTTTCAAAATTAATTTTATTAATATATTTAATATAATTTTCTGATATTTCCTCAAGATATTTATTTTGTTTTTTTGAAATATTTTTTCTGATATTTGAAATATGTTGACTTAAATCTTCTTTATTACTTTGAATTAAAATTTGAATATTAAAATTACATGTTTTTAAAAAAATTTTATATGAATTTAATATTGATTCTTTTTCTAAATCTGATTTTAAATTATAATTAATTGGACTTACTTTTAATATTTTTATTATTTTATCATTTTTTAATTTTATATATCCCTCCTTATCTATTTGTTTTATTGGAATCCATTCTTGTAATGTTCGTTTTCTTATTTTTTTCACCTCCTATTTTGTAGAAGATTTTACATTATTTTACATCATATGTCAAGAACTTTTCATCGACAAAATTTGACATTTTATTTTTATATTTATATATTTTATATTTCTATTTTTATATATTTTATATTTCTATTTTTATATATTTTATATTTCTATTTTTTATATTTCTATTTTACATATTTTATTTTATTTTTGTATTTTATATTTTTTATATATTTTTATTTTTTTTTATATTTTTGAATATATTTTTTATATTTGTTTATAATAAATTTATAAGGTTAATAATAGTTGAGCGAAGAATAATAATGGATAATTTTTTGTTTATTATTATTCGAGCAAAGATTTATTATGGTGTATTTTTATATATTATAATAAGTCGGCGATAAGAATATATTATTTGTTTGTAGGCTATATTTAATTTTAATTTTTTTCTTTTTTCATTTTTATATATGGTCAAATTATAGGTAATATATTCGAGCTAAGATTATTTTTATATCTAATAATTTTTTATAAAGTGGTTATTAATAGTCCCTCTGGGATGAATATGGCTATTTGTGGTGTATCAATGGTCGAGCGAATGATTAATATATGTGATATCGAGCTTATTTATATAGTAATATATATTAGGTTTTAATATTAGATATATTAGTTTTAGCAAAGATTATTATTGGCTTTATAGATTAATGGCAGATAAATTAATTTTATCTGCCATTAAATTTAATTTTATTTTAAATATCTAGATTTTTTACATATTTTGCATTTGCTTGTATAAATTCTCTTCTTGGCTCTACTTCATCTCCCATTAATAATGTAAATATTTCATCTGCTTTTATAGCATCTTCCATTGTTACTTTTATTAATATTCTAGTTTCAGGATTCATAGTTGTATCCCATAATTGCTCTGGATTCATTTCTCCTAATCCTTTGTATCTTTGAAGAGCTAATTGATCTCTTTGAATTCCTTTCTCCTCTAATTCTTTATAAGCCTTATCCAAATCTTCATCTGTATAGCAATATATGTCTTGCATTCCTTTTTTAGATAATTTATATAATGGTGGTTGTGCTAAATAAACGTTTCCATTTTCTATTAGAGGTCTCATATAACGGAAGAAGAATGTTAATAATAAAGTTCTAATGTGTGCACCATCTACATCTGCATCAGCCATAATTATTACTTTTCCATATCTTATTTTTGTTATATCAAAATCAGCCCCTATTCCAGCTCCTACAGCCAATATAACAGGATTCAATTTATCGTTTCCATATATTTTATCAGCTCTTGATTTTTCTACATTAAGCATTTTTCCCCATAAAGGTAAAATTGCTTGGAATTTTCTATCTCTACCTTGTTTTGCACTTCCTCCTGCTGAATCTCCCTCTACAATATAAACTTCACATTCATCTGCGTTTTTACTACTACAATCTGCTAATTTACCAGGTAATGTTGATGTTTCTAAAGAGTTTTTCTTTCTTACTAATTCTCTTGCTTTTCTTGCAGCTTCTCTTGCTCTTGATGCACTAATACATTTTTCTAATATGGCTTTAGCTATATTAGGATTTTCCTCTAAAAATGTTGATAAAGCATCATTTACCATACTTTGTACAACACCTGTTACTTCGCTGTTTCCTAATTTTGTTTTTGTTTGTCCTTCAAACTGAGGTTCTTTTACTTTTACTGATACTACAGCTGTAATTCCCTCTCTTATATCTTCTCCTTGTAAATTAGGATCTTTTTCTTTTAAAATATTATGATTTCTTGCATAATCATTAAATACCTTAGTTAAAGATCTCTTAAATCCTTCTAAATGAGTCCCTCCTTCAATTGTATTAATATTATTAACAAAAGTATAGATGTTTTCTGAATAACTTGATGTATATTGAATTGCAATTTCTACAGGTATGTCTCCATTTTTTTCTATATATATTGGTGTTTTATGTAGTTTTTCTTTATTTTTATTTAAATATTCAACAAAAGAAATCAATCCACCTTCAAAGCAAAATTCTGATTTTTTAGGAGTTTCTTCTCTTTTATCTTCAATTGTTATTTTTAAACCTTTTGTTAAAAATGCCATCTCTCTAAATCTTTTTTCAAGTGTCTCATATTCATAATCTAAACTTTCAAAAATAGAATTATCTGCTAAAAATCTTACTTTTGTACCTGTTCCTTCTGCATCTCCTATTTTTTCTAATTTTTTTATTGTCTTTCCTTTTTCAAAATACATTTGGTATAATCCGCCATCTCTTTTTATTGTTACTTCTGTCCAGCTTGATAGTGCATTTACAACAGATGCACCAACTCCATGAAGACCACCAGATACTTTATATCCACTATCTCCACCAAATTTGCCTCCAGCATGTAAAACAGTATATACTGTTTCAGCTGTAGATATTTTTGTTTTTGGATGTATTTCTACTGGAATACCCCTACCATTATCTTGAACACTTATTATATTTCCTTTTTCTATTTCTACTTTAATTTCTGTACAATATCCTGCTAAAGCTTCATCTACACAGTTATCTACTATTTCATAAACCATATGATGTAGACCTCTTACTGATGTACTTCCTATATACATTCCAGGTCTTTTTCTTACAGCTTCTAGTCCTTCCAATACTTGAATTTGTTCTGCACCATATTTATGATCATACTTTTCCATTTATTTTCCTCCTTTAGTAAATTTTTAAAGTTTTTATAATAAATTTTTAACAAATTATATTATTAAATTTCTTCTTTTACATTACCTTCTTTTACATTATATATTAAAATATTTTTATTTTCAATATTTATTTTATCAGTACATGTTATAATTACTTGTGTATTTTCTATTTTTTCTAAAAAGTGTTTTCTTCTTTTTTCATCTAACTCTGACATAAAATCATCTAATAATAAAACAGGATTTTCCCCAATTTCTTCTTCTATTATTTTTAATTCACTTAATTTTAAAGAAAGAATTACTGTCCTATTTTGCCCCTGTGATCCATAAATGTCTAATCTTTTTTTATTAATATAAATTTCGAAATCATCTCTATGTATTCCCTTCGTTGTATATCCTTTTATTATATCTAACTTTCTTCTTTTTTTTAATAAATTTAAATAATTTTCTTTATTATTACATTCACTTATATATTCAATTTCTATTTCTTCTTTATTATCAGTAATTTCATTATGAATTTTTTTTATTTTATTTTTTATTTTATTTATAAATTCTACTCTATAATTATAAATTACACTTGCATATTCTACTAATTTTTCATCCCATATTTCTAATAAATTTTCTTGTCTATTTTCTTCTTTAATTTGTCTTAAATAATTATTTCTTTGTTCTAATGTTTTTAAATATAAATTTAAATTATACATATAATTAGGTTTTAATTGACTAATCATAATATCTAAAAATCTTCTTCTATTTTGAGGACTTCCTTTTAAAATATTTATATCATCTGGTGTAAAAATTACAATATTAATATTTCCTAATAATTCACTTAATTTTTTTATTTTTATTCCATTTATATATATATTTTTTTTATTTGATAATTCAATTTTTATTTTCCCATTTCTGTCTTTTTTTTCAAATTCTATTTCAATTTTTGCATTATCTTCATTTAATAAAATCATTTCTTTATCTTTTTTTGCTCTAAATGATTTCCCCATACTTCCTAAAAAAATTGATTCTATTATATTTGTTTTTCCTTGTGCATTTTCTCCATAAAAAATGTTAATATCTTCTTTTAGCTTAATATCTTGCTCTTTATAGTTTCTGAAATTATATAGCTTTATTTTTTTTATCCACATTTTATTCTCCATTTGTGTATAATTTAATATTTTTTTATCAAATTTTTAATATGAAATTATATTAATAAAAAATTAAATCGGCTTATTTTTGATTTTCACGCTTCATATTTTTTTTAAATTTAATTTTATCAATTAAATTAATTTTTTATTAAATATTTTTTATATTATTATTTATCAATATATTATTATTAAATTTATTATAACTTTTATTTTATGGTAAATAATAATAATTTTTTTATTTTCATATTTATAAATAATAATTATTTTATAATTTTTTTCCTATCAAATTTTATTATTTATTTTATATAATTATTATTTATTAATTTCTTATTTTTTTATTAAATATTTTTTTTTTATCAATTATTTTCTTTACTTATTTTTATTTTTTATAATTATGTAGTTATCCACAATTGATAATTTTTTTTTATACTCTTTTATTCTTTTTTTTTCTAATTTATTTTATTTTTTTCTAATTTTTTCTTTTTTTATATTATTATATAGTTATCCACATTATATAGTTATTTTTAAAACTTACTTATACTTTTTTATTCTTTTTTTTTCTAATTTATTTTAATTTTTTTATTTTTTATTCAAAAAGTTATCCACAATATATTGGCTTTTTGTGGATAACCCTGTTGAAATTTTAAAAGCATAATAAAATACACCTTTATTATTTTTAATCTTCTTTTAATCTAATTGGTAAAATCATATATGTATAATCATTATTTTCTACTGACTTTACTAAACATGGCGATATATTTGTTCCAAATTCAATAAATACTTCTTCATCATCAATTGCTTTTAATGAATCTAGAAAATATTTTGGATTAAATCCTGCTTCCAAGTTTTTTCCTTCTGTTGAAACATATAATTCTTCTTTTGCATCTCCAGTTTGATTTGTGCATGATATAACGATTTTTCCTATATCAACTTGTACTTTTACAGGATATTTTTTTTCTTTTTCAACTGTTGATGCTGATATTAAACTAATTCTTTCAAAACTATCTTGTATGCTATTTTTATTTACTTTTATTCTTGTTTCCCAATTATTAGGTATTACATTTTTATAATTTAAAAATTCCCCATCTAATATTCTTGTAACTATTTTACAATTATCCATTTCAAATAATGCTTGATTTTTTGAAATTCCTATTTTTATTTGTTCAAAAGAATCAGATATTATTTTGTTTACTTCATTTAATGTTTTTCCTGGTATAACAGCACTAAAATTATTACTTTGTTTATTTAAATATATACTTCTTAATGCTAAACGAAATCCATCTACTGCAACTAAATTTAATTTATTATTTTCTACTTCAAATAAACAACCTGTAAATATTGGTCTGCTTTCCTCTGAACTAACTGCAAATATAGTTTTTCTTATCATATTTTTTAAAATATTTTGTTCTATTTCTATTGAATTTTCAACTTCAATTTTTGGAAGTTCTGGAAATTCTTCAGGATTCATTGTTGCTAATTTATATAATGATCCTTCACATTCTATTTCTAATAGATTTTTATTATTTAAAGAAATATAAATTTCTGTATCTGGTAATTTTCTTATAATTTCGCTAAACATTATTGCATTAACTACTGTACTTCCTTGTTCTTTAACTTCACATTCCATAACATATTCAATTCCAATTTCTAAGTCATAAGTTGTTAATTTTATTTCATTATCATTTGTTTGAATTAATATTCCTTCTAATATTGGCATTGTTGTTTTAGAAGCAACACCTTTAACTACGGAATTAATAGCTTTTATAATTTTATCTTTATAACAAACTATTTTCATAATGAATCCTCCTTTTAATATTTTATAATATTAATAATATTTATAGTAGTAATAGTATTAGGTACTGTGGAAACTGTGGAAAACTATGTTGATAGTTGCAATCCCTAATAAAATAAGTGTTAATAAATTAGTGGATAACTATTTAATAAATCCACAAATAATTTTTTTATTTGTGTAAAAGTAAGATATACACACATTTTAAACAGGTTATTAACAACCCTATGTGGATATCAAATGTATTAGTTCCGTAAGAAGAAAAAGGTATTCTTTTTTCCAAACATTAATTTCTCCAAACACAAATTTTAAAAAAATTATTAAAACCTTTTAGTTATTATTGTTGATCATTTATGATTATGTTTTTCACACTCTCCACAATTAATTTAGTATTATTTTTTTCTTTTACTTCTCTTTCTATTTTTCTACAAGCATGCATAACTGTAGAATGGTCTCTACCACCAAAGTCTGTACCAATTTGTGGATAAGACATATTTGCAACTTCTCTACATAGATACATAGCAATTTGTCTAGGAAAAGCAATATCATTTGATCTTTTGTTTCCAGATAAGTCTTCTTTGTTAATGCTAAAATATTTAGAAACAGTTTCTTTTATAAAATCACAAGATATTACTTTTTCATTTTCATATTTAAATTCATTTATAATATTTTCAGCAAGTTCTATAGTAATTGGACTATGCGTTAGAGAAGCTCGTGCAACAATTTTATTAAATACTCCTTCTAATTCTCTAATATTAGAATCAATTTTATTTGAAATATTAGAAAGAATAGAATCTTCAATTACAACATTTTCATCTTGTGCTTTTTTTCTTAAAATAGCTAAACGGGTTTCATAATCAGGACAAGATATATCTGCAAGTAACCCCCATTCAAATCTAGATTTTAATCTATCTTCTAAAAATTGAATATCTCTTGGTGGTTTATCACTTGATATAATAATTTGTTTTCTTTCTTCATATAAAGCATTAAATGTATGGAAAAATTCTTCTTGAACTCTTTCTTTTCCTGCTATAAATTGAATATCATCAATTAATAAAACATCAATAGTTCTATATTTATTTCTAAACATTTCATTTTTATTATCTTTTATTGCATTAATTAATTGATTTGTAAATTTTTCTGAAGTAACATATAGGACATTTGCATCTTTATTGTTTTCTAAAATTCTATTTCCTATAGCATGCATAAGGTGTGTTTTTCCTAGACCAACTCCACCATATAAAAATAATGGATTATAAGAATTAGAAGGTTCATTTCCAACAGCTAAAGCTGCAGCATGTGCAAAACGGTTATTATTTCCTACAACAAATGTATCAAAAGTATATTTTGGATTTAATGTTGATCTATTAGATTCTAGTTCAGCTGAAGGAACATTAGAAGAATTACTTATAACATCTCCTTCTTCTTTCTTTTTTTCTTTAGAAATATCAATAACAGAGTATGTCCATTCTTTATTTGTAATAAAACGTAAAGTATTAAACATAAGACTTCTGTATTTATTTTCAATAAAATCTTGCTGAAATTCGGAAGTTGTTGTGAAAACTATGTGATTACCATCTATACTTCTAATATCTAAAGGTAATATCCATGTTTCATAAGATATTTTTGTAAGTTCTGGTTTTAAAACTTCTTTTATTTTAGCTACTAATTCATCTTTATCGATAGTCAATTATATCATCCTTTCTTTTAAAGATATCCACAAAGTTATCCACAACTGTTGATAAGATTGTAATGATTTTGTAAAAATATAAGATTTTATTACGAACAAAAATTCCTTTATTTCTAAATAAAAATACACTTATTTTTTACTTCCCAATAATAACAAATTTTTATATAATAAGTCAATAAAAATGTGGAAAAAATTTTTTTTATGTGGATAAAAATAAAAAAAAGTGTGGAAAAATATAAAATTATTACGAAAATATTACAAAAAACACATCAAAACAAAAAAAAAGAAAATTATAAAAAAAGATTGACATGGGTACGATTTTTAGTATATAATTGATATGCTTATTATTTTTAAAAGAAATAATTTCCATTAAAATGGAATTTTATAAAAAACAGTGGGAGGTGCTAAAAAAAGTGAAAAGAACATATCAACCAAAAAACAGACAAGAAAAGAAAGAACATGGTTTCATGAAAAGAATGAAAACACAAGCAGGAAGAAACATATTAAAAGCAAGAAGAGCAAAAGGTAGGAAAAAACTAAGCGCTTAATTAAATTATGTTTTATTAATAGTAAATATTAGTAAAAAGGGCATCGCAAATATTGCGAGCCTTTTATGCATAATTTTATTTAAAATAGATTTTTTTCATTAAAATTAGCCTTAAAAGGGGAGAAGATGAAATAATGAAAAAAACAAAAATGCTAAAAAAAAATTATGAATTTAAAAATGTATTATCAAAAGGAAAATACTTTTCTGGTAACTATATAGAAAGTTTTATAAAAAAAAATAAAAATACACAGCGCAATCTTTTAGGAATTGCAATTAGCGTTAAAATTGGTAAAGCCGTAAGAAGAAATAAAATAAAAAGACTAATTAAAGAAAATTATAAAAATTATGAAGGTAATATAAAAACAGGAAATAGTATTGTTTTTTTATGGAAAAAAAAGGTAGATACCAAAAATGCAACATTTAAAAACATAAAACAAGATTTTAATATAATTTTTAGTAAGGCAAAACTTTTTATAGAGGAAAATAATGAAGAAAATATTGATATCGATAATTAACATATATCAAAAATATATTTCGAGTTGGTTAAGTAGTAAAAATATAAACTGTAAATTTCATCCAACATGTTCAGAATATACAAAACAAGCAATAGAAAAATATGGAGCAGGAAAAGGAATGTTACTTGGAATATATAGAATTATAAGGTGTAATCCTTTTTCAAAAGGAGGCTATGATCCTTTAAAATAAGGATAGGGGGAAATAAATTAATGTTTGAATTTTTTGCAAATATTTTTGGCTATTTACTTCAAATTCTATATACAATTGTAAATAACTATGGTTTAGCAATTATTTTATTTACAATTATCATAAAAATTGTATTGTTGCCATTATCAATTAAACAACAAAAAACTATGAAAAAAAGTGCGGAATTACAAGAAAAAATGAAAACAATTCAATTTAAATATAAGAATGATCAAGAAAAAATGAATCAAGAAATTATGAATTTATATAAATCTGAAAATATGAGTCCATTTAGTGGCTGTTTATCATCAATAATACAAATACTATTATTATTATCTATTTTCTACTTGGTAAGAAGTCCATTAACATTTATGGAGAAAATACCACAAGAGAAAATAGAAACATATACAAAGCAGTTACAAGAAGAAGGAAAAAGTATAAGTAATGTATATCCTCAAATTGATTTAATAAGAGAAAGTAGCCTATTGAAAGAAAAAAATCCAGATGATCAAGATGTAGGTAAATTAGCTATACAAATGAATTTCTTTGGATTAGATTTAAGTAAAATACCACAACAAAATATGATGGATTATACAGTATACATTATACCAGTTTTATATATAATATCATCATTTATATCTATTAGAATGACAACAACAATGCAACAAAAAGAAAAAAAGAAAGAGGACAATGTAGAAATTGATGGAACAACAGGAAAAGAGCTAGAAAAAGAAGAAAAGAGCGAAATAGATAGTGTGATGCAGACAAACAAAATGATGTCTTGGATGATGCCTATAATGTCTATTTCAATAGCATTAATTGCTCCATTGGGGTTAGCATTATATTGGTTAATAAATAATATTCTTATGATTTTTGAAAGAATAATTTTAAATAAAGCAATAAAATCTTAAAAGGAGGTTGCTATAAAATGGCTAAAAGTATTATTGCTGAAGGAAAAACAACAAGCGAAGCAATTGAAAATGGTCTAAAACAATTGAAAGTTTCAAGGAAAAATGTAGATATAAAAATATTAGAAAGTGAAGATAAAAGAAGCTTTTTTAGTATATTAGCGCCAAGAGTTGTAAAAGTTGAATTAACATTAAAAGAGGAAAAAGAAAATATAGAAAAAACAAAAAAAATAACACCAAAAAAAGAAATTATTTTATCAAAAGAAGAAAAAGAAGAAGCAATTAAAAATATAAAATCATTTTTAAAAGAATTAGAAGCAAATTTACTAAATGGAGTAAATTATACGATTGAAGAAAAAGAAAATAGAATTTATGTTAGCTTAAACAGTGAAAACATAGGGTATTTAATTGGATATAGGGGAGAGACTTTATATGCTATGCAAAATATATTATCTACAGTAGCAGGTAAAAATATCCAAAATAAAATAAGAGTAATACTAGATATTGAAGGATATAAAGAAAAAAGAGAAAAAACATTGGAAGACTTAGCACAAAAAGTAGCAAAAACAGTAATAAGAACCAGAAAACCAGTTAAATTAGAACCAATGCAAGCATATGAAAGAAAGATAATTCACAGTAAATTACAATCAAATGAAATGGTTGAAACAACAAGTATTGGTGAAGAACCAAATAGAAGGATAGTAATATCTTTAAAAAATAAATAATTGTAGTCAAAATCGGAGGTCAAAGGTCGGATTTTACAATAAAATTGTAAATTCTATCTTTGACTTTTTTGCTAAAAAAGGAGGATAATAAAAATGAGTACAATTGCATCAATATCAACAGCTCCTGGAATAGGTGGCATTGGAATTATTCGAATGAGTGGAGAAGAATGTTTTAATGTTTTAGAAAAAATATTTATTCCAAAGAAAAAGCAAAAGATAAATGAAATAAAGGGTTATACTATTAAATATGGAAATATTGTTTATAATGAAGAAATTATAGATGAAGTACTTGTATCTTTTTTTAAAGCACCTAAAAGCTATACAACAGAAAATATGTGTGAAATAAATTCTCATGGTGGAAATATAATTGTTAGAAAAATATTAGAGTTATGCTTAAAAAATGGTGCTACATTAGCAGAACCAGGAGAATTTACTAAAAGAGCTTTTTTAAATGGAAGATTAGATCTATTGCAAGCAGAATCTGTAATAGATGTAATAAATGCTAAATCAGACAAAGAGGCAAAAACAGGAATGAAGCAATTAGAAGGATTTTTATCAAAAGAAATTGCTGATATAAAAAAACAAATAATGGATGTAATGATTCAAATAGAAGTTGATATTGATTATCCTGAATATGATGTAGAAGAAATAACAAATAACCAAATTATAAATATGTTAAATAATGTTGAAAAAAAATTGATAAAATTAGAAAAAAGCTTTGATGATGGAAAAATAATAAAAGAAGGGATAAAGACAGTAATTATAGGAAAACCAAATGCAGGAAAATCTTCTTTACTAAATGCTATATTAAAAGAAGATAGAGCAATTGTAACTGAGCATGAAGGAACTACAAGAGATACAATAGAAGAATTCGTAAGTATTAATGGTATACCTTTGAAAATCATTGATACAGCTGGAATTAGAAATACTAAAGATGAAGTAGAAAAAATAGGAATTGAAAAATCAAAAGAGATAGCAAATGAAGCAGATTTAATTATTGCTATATTTGATGCCTCAAAAAAATTAGAAAAAGAAGATAAAGAAATATTAGAAATATCAAAAAATAAAAAATCAATTATAATTTTAAATAAAATAGATTTAAAACCTCAAATAGATGAAAATAATGAAATATTAAAACAAACTGGAGCAGCTATTATTAAAATTTCAGCATTAAATAATATAGGGATAGATAAATTATATGAAGAAATTACAAAAATGTTTAATTTAAATGAAATAAATATAGATAATGATTTAGTAATTACAAATATAAGACATAAAAATTTAATAACTAATGCAATTAATCATTTAAATAATGCAAAAAAAAGTATGGAAAATAGTATGCCTATAGATATTGTATCAATATCTATAAAAAATATTTTAGAAGATTTGGGAAGTATAACAGGAGAAGTTGTAACAGATGATATTATAGATGAAATTTTTGCAAAGTTTTGTCTAGGAAAATAAAACTTTAAAATTAAAACGAAAATCAAAAATAAGACAAATTTATTTAAAACACTATTAATTTTATTGCTAAAAATAAAAAACGAATAAAATTGATTTTGAAAAGAATAAAAGTAATATAAAAATATAAGCAAATGTTAATAAATAAAGAACAAATAAAAAATAAGTAAAATTAGAGTAAAAATTACATAAAACGGCAAACGAATGTAAACTTAACAAATTACTAATAAATGTAATTATAAGAACTGACACAACCGATAAAAATAAAGAATTACAAAGGTTTTTTGAAAGAAATAACAAAACAAACCAACTAGTTAAATTTGTTCTATATTTCAAGCAAACTGTAATTTCTGTTCCATACGGAATGGTAAACATAGACAAAAATAGCAAAATTTAAAAATAATTATAATAATAGAAGAAGGGAAGAAAAAATGAAACTAAAAAAAGGAGAATATTTTGCAGGTAGTTATGATGTTGCTGTTATTGGTGCGGGGCATGCAGGATGTGAAGCAGGACTTGCAGCTGCACGTTTAGGAATGAAAACTTTAATATTTTCTATCAGTTTAGAAGCAATTGCAAATATGCCATGTAATCCGCACATTGGAGGGAGTTCAAAAGGACATTTAGTAAGAGAAATCGATGCATTAGGCGGAGAAATGGGAAAGAATATTGACAAAACTATGATTCAAATTAAAATGTTAAACACATCTAAAGGTCCAGCCGTGCATTCGTTAAGAGCACAAGCTGACAGAAAAAAATATCAAGCAGAAATGAAACATACGCTAGAAAGGCAAAAAAATTTGGAAGTAAAACAAGGAGAAATTGTAGAAATTATAACAAAGAATGGAGAGGTGCAAGCAATAAAAACAGATTTAGGAGCAGTTTATGAAGTTAAAAGTGTAATAGTAGCTACAGGTACGTATTTAAAAGGAAAAATATTTATTGGAGAATACTCAAAAGAAAGTGGTCCAGATGGAGTTGCAGCAGCAAATAAATTATCAAATTGCTTAAGCAACTTAGGTATTAATTTAATAAGATTTAAAACAGGTACACCAGCTAGAATTAATAAAAGAAGCATAGACTTTAGCAAAATGGAAATTCAAAAAGGTGACAATGGAATTGAAGCTTTTTCTTTTGAAAATGAACCAAAGGAGTTTGAACAGGTAGATTGTTATTTAACTTATACTAATGAAAAAACACATAAAATAATAAAAGAAAATTTACATAGATCTCCATTATATAGTGGGATGATAGAAGGAACTGGACCAAGATATTGTCCATCAATAGAGGATAAGGTTGTTCGTTTTAGTGATAAACCACGACATCAAGCTTTTGTAGAGCCAGTAGGACTAGATACAGAAGAAATGTATATACAAGGAATGAGTTCTTCACTTCCAGAAGATGTACAAATTGCATTATACCATACTATTCCAGGTTTAGAAAAAGCAGAGTTTACAAGACCTGCATATGCAATAGAATATGATTGTATTGATCCATCAAATCTAAAATTATCATTAGAGTATAAAGGAATAAAAGGTTTGTTTATGGCAGGACAAATAAATGGAACATCTGGTTATGAAGAGGCAGCTTGTCAAGGATTAATTGCAGGAATTAATGCAAGTAGAAAAATACAAGGAAAAGATCCAATTATAATAGATAGAACACAAGCATATATAGGTGTTTTAATTGATGATATTGTTACAAAAGGAACAAATGAACCATATAGAATGATGACATCTAGAGCTGAATATAGATT
>CANQVM010000029.1 GCA_947627265.1 uncultured Clostridia bacterium
GTTTTTAAAACAACACTCGCATAGCGAGCGGTTTTTTGTCTCGCTTTGTGGCTCGACACGCTAAAGCGAATATAAAAGAAGCCATTAATTGGCTTCTTTCTATGAATTCATATATTTATATATTTATACAAAACTCTTATTTTTTGTTTACTAAATCTTTTAATGCTTTACCAGCTTTGAAAACTGGAGCTTTTGATGCAGGTATTTTGATTTCTTCTTTAGTTTGTGGGTTTCTTCCCTTTCTAGCTGCTCTTTTTCTTACTTCAAAAGATCCAAATCCAACTAATTGAACTTTTTCTCCTTTTTTTAATGCATTGTTTACCACATCTACGAAAGCATTAACTGATGCTTCAGCTGCTTTCTTTGTTTCTCCTGTTTTTGCAGCCATTGCTGCGATTAATTCAGCTTTGTTCATTTAAATTACCTCCTATAAGATATAATGTTTTATGTACTTTATTGTCTGAATTAAACAATAAATGTACTACTAATTAAAATAATTCGCCAAAAACACCTAAAATCCTTCTTTTTTTTTATACTTTTTCATAATTTTAATATATTTTTAGCTTTTCTAATAGCTTGCAAATTTTATCTCCTGCTGGCAATATGCGTATTTCTTCTTTATTAAATATTTTTAAAGCGATAATTGCTAAAGCATAGATAATTACACCAAATACTATTGCTACTATTGTAGCCAATTTATCACTTATTATTCCTAAAAGATTAAAGTAAATAAAATAAGAACATATTCCCATAATTCCTGTTGCTAATATTGGCTTTATTACAAATTTTGAAAATGTTAAATCTAATTTAATATATTTTATAAGTGATATAAATGCAATTGTAAAAGCCACAACATGACATGCTACTGATGCCCATGCAGCACCATTAACACCTATCTCCTTAATAGGTACTAAAATTATGTTCAAAATCAGCTTTACAATTACTCCGAACTCCCAAAGAAATAGTTGGTATTTTTAGTTTTCCATATCCCTGCAAAACTCCATTTATAGTTTGATCTAATATAGTAAAAATAATAGTTAAAGAACTAATTTGTAAAATTACCTCTCCATCGCTTGCATTTGGAAATAGCAGATTTAAAATTGGTCCTGCAAACACACACATTCCAATTGTACATGGTAGACCTATTATCATAGATGTTAATAATGAAAATGATGTTTTTTTTGTAATTGTTGCTTTATCTTTTTTGGCTTTTGCTGCTGATATTGCAGGTACTAATGCTGTAGAAAATGCTACATTAATTGATAGAGGAAGATTTGTTAACATATCAACCTTTCCACCTAATATTCCATACTGAGCAATTGCCATATCTTCTGACATAAATTGTTTTAAGCTTCTTACAACTGTAAATGAGTCTATGTTCTTATTAATTGAAGACATAATGGCAGTTAATGCTATTGGAATTGATACGAGCAATACTTTTTTTATTATTGTTTTTACTCTTTCATATTTATAATTTACAGTAGATTTTATTTCCGCAGCAATATCGTTACTTCTAACCTTATAGTATAAATATAAATATCCAAATCCTGCCATTGTAGCAAGTGTTGTAGCTAAGGTTGCTCCACCTGCCATCCATTGTGTTGATAAATTTGAAACAATAGCAATAATTTCTACTAAAATAATTGTTAATGATGTTTTAAAAATTTGCTCTATAGTTTGTGATCTTGCAGTAGCCTTTATATTTTGCCTTCCATTAAAATATCCTCTCATAACAGATGATATAGCTACAAAGAAGATAGCAGGTGATAATGCAACCAATGTCATTTCCGCTTCAGGTATTTGTAACCAATAATTAGAAATCACTCTTGCTCCAAAAAATAGCATCAAACTACCTAATAATCCAATAAAAGCAAATGTTGCAAAAGCAATTTTAAATATTCTATGTGCTCCTTTATGATCTCCGCAATGCAAATCTTTCTGATACTAATTTTGAAATTGCATTTGGAACACCTATAGATGATATCGTAAGCAACATTGCATAAATTTGATATCCAGCAGCTACTATGCCATTTCCTTTATCTCCAAATCCTGATCTATTTGTTAGGTATAATGTATATATTAGTCCCATTATTTTAATCAAAATTTGTGAAAATATAAGTGTTATAACACCTTGCATAAATGTTTCTTTTTTTGTTCCCCTATTATCTGCCATTCTTTTTAACATTTAACCACTCCTAATATATTTTCTTCTCTATTTTAATTGTACTTCTTTATTATAGATTTAATTACTAAATTATTCAATAGTTTTTATAAATTTATTACAATAGAAAAACGCAAAAGTTACCATTCATAGTCTGTGATATAATTTGAAAATAATTAGTTTTGAAATAACCACGTAAGCGCTCAAATGAGTCAATTAAGGCAAGTGCGATTGGAGCAAATTACATATAAAAAAATATTTCGTAATTTGCGACACCAGGATTATGAAAAAACTAATTATTTTTAAATTTTAAAAAAATAGCTGTGAATTAAAACAGTAAAAAATCTTAAAATTATTATTAACAGCATTATAATGTTTTTATATTTTTATATATTAAATTTGATTTTAAAAATATATGTAAAATTGACTTTATATTATAGAAATTTTAAAAAAATTTTTTATAATATAAAAAAGGATAATTTCTTATCCTTTTTATATAAATTATATAAGTTTATCAATATTTGGTAACAATTGTTTTTTTCTTGAGACTACTCCTTTTAAAAATGCTCTGCTATCTTCAAGTGTAATATCAAAAGCTTTTTCTACTATATTTGATTTACTTCCTAACACTATAATTTCAGAATTACTATTTAAAATATCTGTTATTGCAAAAACAAATAAATCTAAATTATTTTGTTTTATTTTATTATTAATAGCTTCTTCTAGCTTTTTTTGTCTCTTTAATACAGATGAAATATCTACTGTATTAACTTGTGCAATTACAAACTTATTTCCATTTTTTTCTAAGTTTTTTGCATCTAAATTAATTAATTCTTCTTCTGTAAAATCATCTAAATCAGTTCCTGCTTTTAGCATTTCCAGTCCATATTTTTCTATGTTTATTCCTGAAATTATGCCTAATTCTTCTAATGCTTCTTCATCATATTTTGTTGTTGTTGGTGATTTTAATAATAATGTATCTGATATAATGCTACTAGCCATTAAAATAGCTTCTTTTTTTTCAATTTCATGTCCTTTTTCTTTGAATTCTTGAAATAAGATAGTTGATGTACATCCATATGGTTTTGCTATATAATATAAAGGTTCTGCTGTTTCAAAATTAGCAATTCTATGATGGTCTGTTACACTCAATATTTTTGCTTTTTCAATTCCTTCAACACTTTGATTAAATTCATTATGGTCTACTAGAATTACCTCTTGCCCTTCTTCTACTTTTTCAATTAATTCTGGAGCTTCTATTTTTAGGTAATCTAAAACATATTGTGTTTCTTTATTTATATTCCCTAAACGAACTGCCTTAGTATTATTTTTACCATTTTTTTTGCTTAATATTTCTTTTACGATACTTGAACAGATTGAATCTGTATCTGGATTCTTGTGACCAAAAATTAAAATATTTTCTTCCATATTTTTTTCTCCTTTTCATTATTTCATTTTATGTACTAGTACATATTAAAATGAAGAAATTATTCTGCTTTTTCTTCATTTTTACTTTTTTATTACTATATAACATTTTTATTAAAAAAACAAGTCTTCAAAATTTCTTCCAATTCTTCTTTTGAAAATTGATATTCCTTATTGCAAAAATGACACACTAGATTAGCTTTTCCTTCTGTATTTATTATTTCTTCTAGATTTTCTTTTCCTATTGTCTTTAATCCATCTGCCATAAATTTTTTTGAACAATCGCATTCATAAATTGGTGTTATATTTTCTTCTAAAACTTTTACCTTTTCATCTCCAGTTACTTTTTTTGCTATTTCTAATAAACTTAATTTTTCATCTAATATTTTTGAAATTGCTCCAGCCTTAAAAATTGCTTGTTCAACTTTTGAAATTTCTTCTTCTGTACAATCAGGCATTGGTGTAATTAAATATCCCCCTGATGCTTTTACACCATCTTTATTTACTAATACTCCTAATGCAATTGCTGTCTGCCTTTGTTCAGAATTCACAAAATAATTAGTAAAGTCATCAGCAATTTCTCCTGATGTTAATGGAGAAATTCCTCTATATGGTTCTTTTAAACCTATATCTTTTATTACATTAATATACCCTACTTGCCCAACTGCTCCTCCTACATCTAATTTTCCAAATTCATTTAGTGGTAATTCTATATGCGGATTTACTACATAACCTTTTAATTTTGGAAAATTATTAGCGGTTACAAGCATCGCACCAATTTTTCCATTTCCCTTTAATTGTATTGTTAATCTGTCAGTTTTATTTTTCATTTCTTGTGCCATAATACTTGTGATTGTAAGCAATCTTCCAAATGTAGCTGTTGCAAGCGGACTTAAATCATGTATTTTTCTTGCTTCTTCAACTAATTTAGTAGTCCTAGCACATGTTATAGATATTTTTCCATCATATGCTAAAAGTTTGATAATTTTATCTTTCATATTTTCACCTTTATTTTAAAATTTCTATAAATGTATCATCTAATCTTTTTTTACACATTTTTATTTCTTTTTTCAAAATAATATCTATTTCTTTAGTATATTCTTGTTCTCTCATTATTAATAAATCTTTTAAATTCAATATTGTGTCTTCTACATTTTTTAAATTAATAGTAGTTGTCATACTATTCTTTCTACCACTTGTATATTTATGAACTACATAATCTGCAATTTTAGAATTTTTTGATTTCATAACACCATTATATACAAATAACACATCTTCATAAAATCTATTTTCTGGAAATTTAATATCATTTTCTTCTAAAAACTCTCTCCTCCAGCATTTACTCCATGGATTTGGGTATTTGTCTTGCGCTGCTTTATAAGTTTTAGTACAAGTCTCAGGTGTTGGAATAACTAATTCTTCTCTATCTCCCTCAATTTTAAATCCTAAATAAACAACATCTGGCATATCATTTCCTATTGTTTCATTTAATTTTTTTATTACATCTTTGTCTGCTAATTGATCATCTCCATCTAAAAATAAAATATATTCTCCTTTTGCTACCTTCATTGCTGTATTTCTTGCTCCCCCTGCTTTTTTGTTCTCTTTATGGGTAATATATTTAATATTTTGATATTTTTGACATAATTCTAAAATTTTTGCTTCTGTTTTATCTGTTGAACAATCATTAACTATAATTAGTTCATAATTTTCGAAAGTTTGATTTTCTACACTATTAATTGCCCTTTGAATATAATTTTCAATATTATACCCAACAATAATAATACTAAATCTTGTTTCTTTTATAATTGGTTGCCCTACTTGCTGGCCCATATTTTACTTTATACTCCTTCCCATTAACAATTGATTCAAATAAATTTAATAAATTATTAGCCGCTACTTTACTAGTCCATTTTTCTGTAATAAACTTATATGCATTTTTTCCTAATTTTTTTTGTAAATCTTTATTTTCAATTGCTGTTTTTACATATTTTTCTAGTTGTGCATAATTATTATACATAAGTCCATTTTCATTATGCTTAATTAAAAATGGAACTGAACCAATTTTTTGATTTGCAATTACAGTACAAGCTGCATTCATTGATTCATTAATTACTGCTCCCCATCCTTCTTGGCTAGCACTTGTTCCAATAAAAATATTGGCATTTTCCATATAATTATGTACTTCATCACTTGGAACTTGCCCTACTACTTCTATTACATCATTTAAATTTTCTTTTTCAATTTTTCTTTTTATTTTGTCTTCTAAAATTCCTGTTCCTAACATTTTTATCTTAAATTTATAATTTTGTTTTTTTAAATTTTTAGCTAATTTTATTACTACTTCTGGATGCTTCCATTTAATAAATCTTGCAACCCATACTATTTGTGTGATTTCATTTTGTGCTTTTTGACTTAGTAATTTATCAATATCATATAAATTTGTTTCTAGAAAATACCCCCATTTATAAATTTTATTAGGATATAATCTGAACTTATTAAAGTCATTTGCACCATATCCATTAGCACATAACAAATATAAGTTTTTATTATTTCGATATTTAATATGTCTATCATAAAATAATTTCATTTTTTCTTTATTTAATATTGTTTTAAAAAAGCCATCTATAAAAATAAAAATTCTTGCTCTATAACGAAATGTTACTTTATCCTGTTTTAATCTCTCAACAATATAATCATCTGTAGTAGATCCTATAATAACTACATCGCTTTCTAATGCTAGTTTTTTTGCTTTTTGTTGTTCTTCATCATTTTCATATGCTCTTACTACAAAATCATACTCTTTATCTAAGTCTTTAAAACCCATATCTAGTCTCCATTGAAATATTTTAACGGTTGATACAAATTTAAAATCTTTTCCTAGCTTTTTTTGCATTTCTAAGCAAAATGGTACTTGATGATGTGTTAAGAAATTTGAATAGAATGTCACTTTCATAATTCTTACTCCTTTTATTTTATTCTTTGTATTATATCATAAATCTACAAAAAAAGCTATTTATTTTTAAGTAAAATAAGAGAATCTAAATTCTCTTATTTTCCATATACTGTTTATTAATTTTTATTTACTTTTTAATCTTGTTTTTGAAACATATCTTTTCCAACTCCACAAATTGGGCAAACCCAATTGTCTGGTAAATCTTCAAATGCTGTTCCTGGTGCTATTCCACTATCTGGATCTCCTTTTTCAGGATCATATACATGACCACATGCTACACATACATACATATTTTCACCTCCTTACATTGACTATGTAATTATTGATGTATTTCAAACATGTCTTTTCCTTCTCCACAAACAGGGCATACCCAATCTTCTGGTAAATCTTCAAATGCTGTTCCTGGTTTAATTCCTGCTTTTTCATTTCCGAATTTAGGATTATAAATATATTTACATTCTACACATTCATATCTTTGCGTTTCTGATTTTTCTAGTTGAAAATTTTTATATCCTATTCCTATTGCAACAATTACCATTAATAAAAATGATAATGCCTTCCATATTCCGCTATCTAATAATATTACTGCAAATATTCCAAAAGTTGCACTAATTCCATATAATATAAGAACTGCTTGTTTTTGACTAAATCCTTTTGCTACAATTCTATGATGTAAATGGCCTTTATCAGCTTTAAATATTGCCTTTATTGATTTGCCCTTTATTATTCTTCTAATAATTGCCCATAATGTATCAAATATTGGTAATCCTAAAACAATTAAAGGTAGTACTATTACTGCAACAGTATATGTTTTCGCTACTCCTAATATAGAAATAATTGATAGCGAAAATCCAAGAAAGTTTGATCCTGTATCCCCTATAAATGTCTTTGCTGGTGAAAAATTAAATGGTAAAAAACCAACTAATGCCCCTGCTAAAGCAGTTATAAGTACGATTGATATTAATGGGGAACCGTTTAGCACAAATATTATTAATAAAGATATTGCAGATATAACTGAAATTCCTGAAGATAGTCCATCTAATCCATCTATTAAATTTATAGCATTTGTTACTCCTATAATCCACAAAATCGTTATAATAACATATAAAATTTCCGCATATTGGGATAAATTAAAAATCGAAAAATCTATATCATCAATTCTTACTCCAAATGCAACAACAATAATTGCTCCAACCAGTTGTCCTGCCAGTTTTACTATTGGTTTTATTGTTTTTATATCATCTATAATACATACAATACTTACTACTATAATTCCTAATAACATTCCTAATAGCTTCATTCCATAATTTTCTGATCCAAATAAATTAATTGTATGCTCCATACTCATTACAATAATTAAATAAGTTATAGATATTAAAAAACCAAGAATAACAGCTGGACCTCCGAATTTAGGCATTGTTTTTTTATGCATTCTCCTTTGATCTTTTGGAATATCTACTGCTCCAACTTTATAAGCAATTTTAATTGTATATGGTGTTGCCATAAAAGTAACTATAAATGCTAATAAGAAAGCTATTGCTATATCTCCCCACATAGGTTGTGCCTCCTATTTCATGTTTTCTTTTTCTATTTCCTCTATTATTTTCAATCTTTCTTTGTGTCTTCCGCCTTCAAATTTTGTTGCAAGCCACATTCTCAATATACATATTGCTTCACTAACAGATACATCATCTGCCCCTATTGCTAAAATATTGCTATTATTATGCAATTTAGCATATTTGGCTGTATATTCGTTATGACAAGGTGTACATCTAATTCCTTTAAATTTATTTGCTACAATTGCCATTCCAAGTCCAGAACGACATATTAAAATTCCTTTTTCAGCCTTTTTTTCTTGTATGTTTTTTGCTACTGCCTTTGCTATATTGGGATAATCTACTCTTTCTTCTTCTATATATCCTAAATCGTTATACTTTATTTCTTTTTCATCTAAATATTTTTTTATTTCTTCTTTTAATTTATATCCTCCATTGTCACTTCCAATTGCTATCATGTATATACCTCCTTTTTTTTCAATATATCATAAATTTGCTTATAATACAATAATAATTTAAAATTTTGCTTGCATTTTTATAAGAATTATGGTAAAATGTAATATGTTATAGTGTAATATAGACTAAGAGGAGGTGCTAATGTAATTATGCCAAATATCAAATCAGCTAAAAAAAGAGTTAAAGTAATTGAGAAAAAAACTTTAAGAAATAATATGATTAAATCTGGATATAAATCAGCTGTCAAAAAATTTGAAGAAGCTTTAGCTAATGGAAAAATTGATGAAGCTAAGGTTTTACTATCAGAAGCTACAAAGAAAATTGATCAAGCTTGTACAAAGGGTGTTATTGTAAAAAACACAGCAGCTAGAAAAAAATCTAATTTATCTAAAAAATTAAATGCAGCTATGGCTTAAGACATAATAAAAATTATGCATAGTTTTTATTAAAAAGATGGTATTTAAAATTATTGAATTTAAATACTATCTTTTAATTTGGTAAGCATTCCCATTGTTTTTACTTATTTTTTGTGTTACGATTATTTTAAAGGGTAGTTATGAAAATACCTAGCTTAAAACATTACTTTTTGTATTAGTAAAGCAAAGAAAGGAATGGTACTTATTATGATAAAGAAATTACTAGAAGTTTATAAAAATTTTGAAAATATCACATCTAAGATAATGACATTTGGTCTAAAGTTTTGCTTTATTCTTTCCTTACTTTCTATGTTTATTTTACTTACATATAATTTTACTTTTCATTCTCCTTATATATATTACATAGGAATTTCTATATTTAGATTGAGCTTAATTTTTGGAATTGAGTTTATTATATGTGGTTTTGTAGCAGATGGAATAAAAAAACAACTAATATAGTAAAAAAGCGATTTAAGATTTTATTTCTTAATTTCGCTTTTTATTTTAGATTCTTTTTATTTATTTAATTCTTCTAAAAACATCTTGTTTAACATTTGTGGATTTGCTTTTCCTTTTGTCTCTTTCATTGCCTGTCCTACTAAGAATCCTAATGCTTTGTCTTTTCCACCTTTATAGTCTGCTATTGATTGCGGATTTTCATATAATATTTTTAATACTACTTCTTTAATAGCTCCTTCATCAGATATTTGAATCCACCCTTTTTCTTTAATAATTTCTTCTGGATCTCTTGGATTTTCAAATAATTCTATTAATACTTTTTTACCAATACTTGAACTAATAGTTCCTTTATCAATTAAAATTACTAATTTTCCTAATTGATTTCCATCAAAAGGTATTTGGATTGGTTCCATTTCTGTTTCATTTAATATTCTTGATATATCTGAAATAATCCAATTGTTTACTGATTTTGGGTTATTACATATTTTTGTGGCATTTTCAAATAAATCTGAAAGATATTTAGATGATGTAAGTAATTTTGCATCTTTTTCAGATAATTCATATTCTCTTAAATATCTTTCTTTTCTGCTTTCTGGTAATTCTGGTAAGCTATTTTTAATATCTCCTATATATTCTTCAGATAATTTAATTGCTACTAAATCTGGATCTGGAAAATATCTATAATCTTGTGCATCTTCTTTATCTCTCATAGAAAATGTTTTACCCGATACATCATCCCATCTTAGAGTCTCTTGTTCTATTTTTCCTCCTTCTTCTAGTACATTAATTTGTCTGTCTACTTCATATTCAATAGCCCTTACAATACTTCTAAATGAATTCATATTTTTCATTTCTGTACGAGTTCCCAATTTTTGATCACCCTTTTTTCTAACAGATACATTAACATCTGCTCTTAATGATCCTTCTTGCATTTTACAATCAGAAACTTCTATATATTCTAAAATTGATTTTAGCTTTCTTAAATATTGTTCCACTTCTTCTGAGCTTCGTAAATCTGGTTCAGAAACAATTTCAATTAATGGTACTCCTGCACGGTTTAAATCAACTAAACTTCCCCCTCCAAACTCATCATGGTTTAGTTTACCAGCATCTTCTTCTATATGTATTCTAGTCAAACGAATTTTTTTCTTTTTTCCATTTGTTTCAATCTCTACATATCCATTTTCACAAAGTGGTTTATCAAATTGAGATATTTGATATGATTTTGGAAGATCTGGATAAAAATAATTTTTTCTATCATTTTTACTATTTCTAGAAATTTTACAGTTTGTAGCTAAACCTGCCCTTACTGCATATTCTACAACTTTTTCATTTAAAACTGGTAATGTTCCTGGCATTGCCATGCAAATTGGACAAGTTTGCGTATTAGGTTCTGCTCCGAACTGCGTTGGGCATGAGCAAAATATCTTTGTTTTAGTAGAAAGTTCACTATGCACTTCAAGTCCAATTATTACTTCATAATCTTCTCTTAACATTTTTTATCCTCCTTTTTTATTTTCTAAATTCAGGTTTATATTTTTCTCTAAACTTAATTACTTGTTCTAAAGTATATGCTGCATTTAATATAGTTTCTTCACCAAATCTATTTCCAATTAATTGCATTCCAATTGGCATACCTTCTTTGTCTACGCCACAAGGAATTGATATTCCTGGAAGTCCTGCTATATTAACTGAAACTGTACATATATCTGATAAGTACATTTCAAGAGGATTACTTGATTTTGCACCAATATCAAAAGCAACTGTTGGTGATGTTGGTGTTAAAATAACATCATACTTTTCAAATCCTTTATTAAATTCATTCATAACTAATGTACGAACTTGTTGAGCTTTCTTGTAATATGCATCATAATATCCTGATGATAATACATATGTCCCAAGTATAATTCTTCTTTTTACTTCTGCCCCAAATCCTTCACTTCTAGATTTTTTATAAAGTTCTTTTAAACTTTTAAATTCTTTACTTCTGTATCCATAACGAATTCCATCAAATCTTCCTAAATTAGAACTTGCTTCAGCACAAGCTATAATATAGTATGTGGCTAAGGCGTATTGTGCAATATCTAATGAAAATTCCTCTATTTCAGCTCCTAATTCTTTGTAAGTTTGAATTGCATTTTTTAATATTTCTTTTACTTCACTATTAATTCCATCACCAAAAAATTCTTTTGGTATACCTATTTTTAGCCCTTTTACATCATTTTTTAAGCATTTTGTATAATCTATTTTTTCTTGCTTAGCAGAAGTAGTATCTTTTTCATCGTGACCAGCTATTAGATTTAATAACATTGCACTATCATATACATCTTTGGTAATCGGTCCTATTTGATCTAGAGATGAAGCAAATGCCACAAGTCCATATCTTGAAACTAATCCATATGTAGGTTTTAAACCAACTACTCCACAAAAACTAGAAGGCTGTCTAATAGATCCACCTGTATCAGATCCTAATGCCCATGGAACAAGGTTTGCTGCAACAGCTGCTGCTGATCCTCCTGAAGATCCTCCTGGCACTTTATTTAAATTCCATGGATTTCTTGTTTTTTTAAAATAAGAATATTCTGTCGATCCACCCATAGCAAATTCATCCATATTTAGCTTTCCTAAATCAATCATATTTTCTCTATTTAGTTTTTCTACAACAGTAGCATCATATGGTGCAATAAAATTTTCTAACATACGAGAACTACAAGTCGTTTTTACCCCTTTAGTACACATATTATCTTTAATTCCAATTGGAATTCCTGCAAACTCTCCTGTAATTTCTCCTTTTTCTATATTTTGTTGAATTATTTGTGCTTTTTTGTTAGCTTCATCAGTTAATATTGTTACAAATGCTTGTACATCTTTCTCTTTTTCATTAATCCTGTCTGTATATGCTTTTGTAATTTCTGTTATTGTTATTTCTTTATTTTTTAATTTATCTTGCAATTCATGAACTGTTAATTCTGTAATATTCATTAATTTTCCTCCTTGTATAATATAGTTAGCCGAATTTACTATATTATTTTTAATTATATATTGATTCTTTATAGCTAGTCTAATTAATTACTTTTGGTATTTTAAACATATTTTGCTCAGTCGACTCTGCATTTTGTAATAAACTTTCTGTATCTTCAAATCTTATTATTTCATCTTTTCTAAATACATTTTTTGCTTCATTTGCTCCTATTGTTACATCTAACCCATCTACTGGAGCATTATTTACAATATTGGCAAAATTTAATATGTTTTGTAAATTTTCTAAATATTTGTCTACTTCTTTTTCTTCTATATTTAAATCTGCTAGATTTGCTATATGCAAAATCTCTTCTCTTGTTACTTTCATCTAAATCACTCCTAATCTCAATTTGTTTTATATTATATACTTTTTTTGAAAAAAAAACAAGCCCTAATCGGCTTGTTTTCACATTTATGTGTTTTTAATTTGTGAAACTATTTTAATTCAACAACAGCTCCAACTTCAGCAAATTTAGCTTTTAAATCTTCTGCTTCTTCTTTAGAAACACCTTCTTTAACTGTCTTTGGTGCTCCATCTACTAAATCTTTTGCTTCTTTTAATCCTAACCCTGTAGCATCTCTAACTACTTTGATAACTTTAATTTTTTGATCTCCAGCTTCTGCAAGAACTACATCAAATGATGATTTTTCTTCTTCAGCTGCTCCTGCTGCAGCTCCTCCTGCTGCTGGTGCAGCAGCTGCTACTGCAGAAACTCCATATTTTTCTTCAATAGCTTTTACTAAGTCATTTAATTCAACAACTGTTAAGCTATCTATTTCTTCAATTAATTTTTCAATTTTTTCCATTTTAAAATCCTCCTAATTTTAAGCTTTTAGAGCTCATTTTTTATTTTTGTGATATAAGTTCACTACTCTTATTTTGCAATTTAATTTTTAAATCATATATATTTATATATTGTCTATTTCATATTGTTCTTTTTGTTTTGTGTTCGTTTATTTTTTACTTTGCTTCTTCTGTTACATCTTCATCAGGTTTTGCCTCTTCTGTTACACTAACTGCAACTTTTTCTCCAGCTGCTTCTTTTTGTTTTTTTACTTCATTTAATGCAACTGCAACTTTTGAAATATTTGAAAGTAATGCACCAGCAAGCATAGATAATAAAGTTTCTCTTGATGGTAATTTTGCTAATGTAATAATTTCTTCTGCTGTCATTACTTTTCCATCAATTACTCCACCTTTAATTTTATAAAATTCATTAGCTTTACTGAACTTATAGATTATTTTTGAAGGTTCTAAATAGTCATCGTTGCTCATAATTACAGCTGTTGGTCCTACTAATTTATCATCTAATCCTTCAATACCACATTCTGCCAATGCTCTTTTTGTTATGTTATTTTTTATTACATTACAAGTTGCTTTTATATTTCTTAAGTCTCTTCTTAATTGCGTATCATCTGTAACATTGATTCCTCTGTATTCTGTTAAAAGTATTATTTTAGCATCTTTCATTTTTTCAGCTAATTCTTTTACTTCAGCTTTCTTTTGATTAAGTATTTTTTCACTTGCCATTATTTTTTCACCTCCTAAAAAGTTAATAAATTATAAATAACACCCCTTTAGTTTCCTACCCACGGTTACTAAAAGAGTGTTTAATTCTCCTTTTATTTAACCTAGGTAGGACTTATTTACTGCCTACTGTCTTTGGTTGTTTTATGTTAATTTAAGATATGATTTTATTTTTAATAAAATTGCTACTTTAAATAGAATTAACTATTTATCCTTATTTTTGATTAATAAAAATACCAGGTCCCATTGTTGTTGCTATTGCTACACTTTTAATGTATTGACCTTTAGCTGCTGCTGGTTTTGCTTTAATAATTGCATTTATAATTACATCATAGTTTTCTAATAATTTGTCAGTTCCAAATGAGACTTTTCCAAAACCTAAATGAATAATATTATTTTTATCTAATCTATATTCTACTTTACCAGATTTAATTTCACTTATTGCTTTTGTAATATCCATTGTTACAGTTCCTGATTTAGGATTTGGCATTAACCCTTTTGGTCCTAATACTTTACCCAATCTACCTACGACCCCCATCATATCTGGAGTTGCAACTACAACATCATAATCAAACCAGTTCTCATTTTGAATTTTTGGAATTAATTCCTCTGCACCAACAAAATCTGCTCCTGCTTTTTCAGCTTCTTCCGCTTTTGGTCCTTTAGCAAAAACTAAAACTTTTTGAGTTTTACCAGTACCATTTGGAAGTACAACAGTACCTCTAACTTGTTGATCTGCATGTTTTGAATCAACACCTAATTTTACGTGTAATTCAACTGTTTCATCGAATTTTGTTTTTGGCATTTTTTCAATAATTTCTAAAGCTTCTTTTGCGTCATATTCTTTTGTTTTGTCAATTAATTTTATGCTTTCTGCATATCTTTTTGATACTTTCATTTTTTCCTCCTTTGGTTTTAACGAGCTTTACTCTCCCAATTAAATTTTATAAATAATTATAATAATTTATTTAATAAAAATTATTATAAACTACTCAACTACAACTACACCCATAGCTCTAGCAGTTCCTTCAACCATACTCATAGCTGTTTCAATTGAAGCAGCATTTAAGTCTGGCATTTTTTGTTCAGCAATTTCTTTTACCTGTGCTTTTGTTATTTTAGCAACTTTTTCTTTGTTAGGCTTTCCTGAACCTTTTTCTATTTTAATTGCTTTTTTAATTAATACTGCAACTGGTGGTACTTTTGTTATAAATTCAAAAGACTTATCTTGATATACTGTTATAACAACCGGTATTATCATTCCAGGTTGATTTGCAGTTCTATCATTAAATTCTTTTACAAATTGCATAATGTTTACACCACTTGAACCTAATGCTGGACCTACTGGTGGAGCTGGTGATGCTTTTCCTGCTTCTATTTGTAATTTAATAATATTTGAAATTTCTTTTTCTGCCATTGTTATGGCACCTCCCTTTTTATTTAACTTTTTGTACTTGTAAAAATTCTAATTCTACTGGTGTTTCTCTACCAAACATAGATACTAAAACTTTAACTTTGTTTTTTTCTGTATTAATTTCTTGAACTGTACCTATAAATCCTTCAAATGGTCCATTCATAACTTGAACTTGTTCATTTACTTGATAATCTACATTTACTGGAACATCTTCAAATCCCATATTTCTTATTTCTTCATCAGTTAATGGTATTGGGTCTGTTCCTGATCCTACAAATCCAGTAACTCCTCTTGTATTTCTTACAATATACCAAGATTCTTCTGTTACTATCATTTTTATTAATACATATCCAGGGAAAACTTTTTTTAAGTTTGTTTTTCTTTTCCCATCTTTTATTTCTATTTGTTCTTCCATTGGAACAATAATGTCAAAGAAATAGTCTTCTAGTTCTCTATTTTTAATTGTCTTTTCTAAATCTGTTTTTACTTTATTTTCATAACCAGAATAAGTATGTACTACATACCATCTTGCTATCATATCATAATCTTTTTGAGACATTTTTGTAAGCCTCCTTTTATTTCTTTTTATTCAACATTGTTCTGTTCACTATCTTCTACAACTTCAATATTTTGAGCATCTTCATCTGTTTGAAGACTTTCACCATTTGTTTGTGTATTTGATTGTTCATTTTCTGTATTTTGTTCTTGTGTTGTATTCATAGATGTTACTACTTCTTTTATTTTGTCAACACCTTGTTCATTTAAAGTTTTAAATACTAAATCTAATATACAAACAATTATTGCTGTAATTAAAACTATTGTAATTACTGCAATAGTATTATTTAATAATTGCTTTGGTGTTGGCCAAATTACTTTTTTTAATTCGGCTTTAAAATCTTTTGAAAAACTTTTTTTGTTTTTACTATTTTCATTTTTATTTTCTTTTACTTCTTTTTTAGCCATTTTATATCCTCCTTAAAATAGCTCTTTTACTATTTAGTTTCTTTATGTGTTGTACGTTTTTTACAGAATTTGCAATACTTAACAATTTCTAATCTGTCCGTATTGTTTCTCTTGTTTTTTGAAGTCATATAATTTCTTCTTTTACATTCTGTACATTCTAATGTTATATTTTCTCTTGGTCCTTTTGCTGCCATATAAATAACACCTCCGTATTTTATACCTTTTTCTTTTTAAAAACGATGTGAGCGTATGTCCGTAATATACATACGCTTAAATATTTTACCATTTTTTTTTTGTTATGTCAATGGTTTTTTATAAAAATCCTGTACTTTTACTGTTTTATTATTACTATTATTTTTGCTTTTACAAATTTAATTTTACTTTTTTCTTTTTTTTTGCACTGAAAAACCGAATTTTCCTATTTTTTTTCCCATTTGATAATAATGTCCATTTGAATATGCTATTAAATCACATTTTGAAATATCAAAAGCACCTTTTTTGTCTATATATTTTTCATCTGCATTAATAGCTAATACATCTGCTATAAACATATGATGAGATCCAAACTCTTTAACTTCTCTTACTTTGCATTCTACTGATACAGGTGACTCTTTAATCATTGGACATTTTACAAAATTTGCTTTTTCTTTATGAAGATTCATTTTTGAAAATTTATCAACCTTTGCTCCTGTTTTTACTCCGCACCAATCTGTTGCTTTTACTAAATCTTTATTGGTTAAATTAATAACAAATTCCCCACATTCTTTAATTAATCCATAAGAATATCTAGTTGGTCTTACTGATATATATACTGTTGCAGGATTTGTATTTAATATACCTGTCCAGGCAACAGTTATAATATTTGATTTATCCATTGTACCGCAACTTATCATTACTACTGGTAACGGATATATAAATGTTCCTGGTTTCCATGTTACTTTTGACATTTTATCTTTAAGCTCCTATCTTTTTATTATACTAAAAAATCTTTTTTCTTTATCTTCTAATCCTTGCGAATCAATAAATTGAATATTTCCAGTGTTATCATCTAATAAATTATTTTTTCTTAAGACTTCTTTTAAATGTTTAGCTAAATTACTCTCCCCATTGAAAAACTTGACATCTCCCAATATTTCTCGTATTTCTTTTTTAATTAATGGATAATGTGTACAACCAAGCACTACATTTTTTACTTTTCCTTTATATGGTTTAACATGTTCTTTTAGGTATACTTTGACAGCTTTAGAATTTTCTTTTTCAATGCTATCTGCTAGTCCTGCACATGGCAATAAATATGTTTTTTGATTATTGTATTTTTTATATAATAATTGAAATTTTTCACTTTCAATTGTCCCTTTTGTAGCCATAATTAATGTTGGCTCATCATATGCATAATCATATATCATTTTACATGCTGGTTCTATTGCAATGATTGGTATTTGCAAATATTTATTTCTTAAATAATGTGATGCTTTTGCACTTGCAGTGTTACATGCAATAACAATAGCTTTGCAATTTTTGTCAATTAATTTTTTTGTAATTTTGTCACATATATTTATAATTGTCTCATCATCTTTATCTCCATATGGATTATTTGTAGAATCACTATAATATATGTAATCTTCATTTGGTAAAATTTTTATTATTTCTTTTAATACTGTTACTCCCCCAATTCCTGAATCAAAAACTCCAATTTTTCTAGATTTCATAAAAATTCTTCTTTCATTTTTTAGTTTTAGGAAAGTGTAATTCTATATTGCATTTTCTTAAAACTAAAAAAAAATCTAGCAACAACCTATCTTCCCGGCAGGGTAACCCACAAGTATTTTCGGCACATTTAGGCTTGACTTCTGTGTTCGGAATGGGTACAGGTATTTCCCTAAATGTTATCATCACTAGAAAATTATTTACTTCTTTTTAGTACTTCTCTATTATATATTACTTTCTTATTTTTTTCAAGTACTTTTCTTTATTTTTTCCTTTTTTTTTACTTTTTATTCTTTTAGCACACTCAAAAATACATAGATGATTGGCTTCTTTTCGTTTTAGAACTTTTCCTTCTTTTTTTTTACTGTGGTTAAGCCCTCGATTTATTAGTATTGGTCAGCTTAATACATTACTGTTCTTACACCTCCAACCTATCAACCACATAGTCTTTATGGAATCTTACTACCTTACGGTATGGGATATCTTATCTTGGGGTGGGCTTCACACTTAGATGCTTTCAGCGTTTATCCCATCCTTACTTAGCTACCCA
>CANQVM010000030.1 GCA_947627265.1 uncultured Clostridia bacterium
ATGTGGTCTAAATCTTATTTTTGTATTTTCTCCTAGACATTTTTTAGCAAACATCTCTAATGTTCCTTTTAAATCTGTCATAGAAATGTTTTTATCTACTACTAATCCTTCAATTTGATGAAATACTGGTGAATGTGTGCTATCTACACTATCAGAACGATAAACTGCACCTGGACAAATAATTTTAATAGGTGGTTTTTTATTTTCCATTACTCTTGCTTGTACTGGTGATGTTTGACTTCTTAATACAATATCATCTGTAACATAAAATGTATCTTGTATATCTCTTGCAGGATGATCTGGTGGTGTATTTAATTTATCGAAATTGTAAATAGCTTTTTCTACTTCAGGTCCATCTGCTATTTCATATCCCATTCCCAAAAATATTTCTTCTACTTCATTAATAATTTGTGTAATTGGATGTAAAGAACCTAAATTTACTTTTTTACTTGGCTCTGTAACATCAATATTTTCTGTTTCTAATTTTTTTAATAATTCTTCTTTTTTTAGTTCTTTTTCTTTATTTTCTAAAATTGTATTTAGTTCATCTCTTACTTTATTTACTAAACTACCAATTATAGGTCTTTCTTCTGGTATTAATTTTCCCATTTCTCTTAAAACAGCTGTTAATTCACCTTTTTTACCTAAGTATTTTACTTTTAAATCATTTAGTGTTTTTGTGTCCTTACATTGTTCTATTTCTTTTATAGAATTTTCTTTAATTTTTAAAATTTCTTCTTTCATTGCTTTTTCCCATCCTTTTTTTCTAATAAGGTCGATAAGTACCTGTACTTTTGTATTGTCCGTACTTATGACCGTATTTTATTTTTTTCTTCCAACAATAATTTGCTTTTATTTTTTCTATTAAAGTAGACTTTCATTTTATTAAAAATATTATTTTTATTTTCAAAATAAAAATTTATCACATACATTCCAAATTGATTCATTTCTACATCAACTGCAATTTTTTGTTTTGGAAATTCTTTTTTTGTTTCTTCTATATTTTTTTGTAGCTCTTCTTGATTGTATGTTCTAGAGTCTAAATAATATTCTAAACATTTACTTTTATTCATCATTCTCACATCCTATCAAATTTTATTTAAAATTTAATCAAAAAAACCATTTCAACTCCTATTTATATAGGACGAAATGGTTTATTTTTCGTGGTACCACCTAATTTTATTGGTTTTACTAATTATATTTTAATTTTATTAGTTTTGCCAACCTTATTTAGTTTTAACGTTACAACCGCTTTCTTCTACTTTTTTCAAAAAAAGATCTAAAAAGTGAAATTTCTATTTATTAAATAGTAATGACTTCCAGCCTTGGTCATTTTCTCTATTTCTATTTTGATAATAAATATACTTTGCTTTTTAATTGATTACTATTGAATTATATTAGCTATTTTAACATATTTTTATTAAATTTACAATAGTTTTTTATTTTTTTTTATAAACTGTTGTATTTTTTTAGATTTATGATACAATATATAAGGATTTCACATAAATAAAGGAGTTTGATAAATATGAAAATGAAAATTTTTATTACAATATTTGTTGTATTAATATTAATTGCAAACATTTCTTTTGCTTCTTATAGTACTGTTACAATGACTGTTGTAGAAGAACCTGTTTGTACAATTGAAATGGGAGAAAATTCAAAATTTGAAAAAAAATTGATTTCAAAGGATTTAAATAATAAAGAGGTAACTTTACAATTACAAATAACAAATGAAGAAATATCTACAAAACCAACTGGAGAAGTTGTATTAGTTATTGATAATTCTTCTAGTATGACTCAAGATGCATCTAATGGTAAAACAAGAAAAGACTTAGTTTTTAATTCTACAAAAACATTAATATCTAATCTGTTAAAAGATAATGATGATTTAAAAATAGGAATTGTACAATTTTCAACTAATACAGATATCCAAAAAGAAGGTACAGCTGAAGATGCTAAACTTGTACATGGTTTAACTAATGATGCCACTGCTTTAAATAATGCAATATCTAATATAGATACAAATGGTCCTAGAACAGACTTACAATCTGGACTCTTATTGGGAAAAGAACAATTTACTGAAGCTGATAACAATAAATATATCATTATTTTAACAGATGGTATTCCAAATGTTGCTGTTGAATATGATAAACAATATTATTCTGATGATGTAATTTCAAAAACAAAAACCGAATTGGAACAATTAGGCAAAAATAATATAAATGTTATAACTATGTTAACAGGTATTTCTAATCCAGATGATAAACCTAATTCTTATGTTACAGAAAAAACAAATGCACAAATAATTTCTGAAGTATTTGGAACTACTAAAAATCCAACAGTTGGAAAATTTTATTATGTTACAGATGATAAGGTAGAATCAACAATTACAAATGATATTTATAATTCATTACTACCAATTAACAAATCTTTTAAAAATATTAAAGTTGTTGACTATTTTCCTCAATATATTATTGATAATTTTGATTTTGCTTATGTTTCTGAATCAAACATTGGAAATATTTCAGCAGAAGTTAATAAAGAAGATAATTCAATTACTTGGACAATTCCTGAACTTGAAGTTGGTAAAACTGCAACTGTGCAATATAAATTAAAATTAAAACAAAATTTTGATAGCAAGATTGTTGGTGATATATTAGATACAAACGAGAAAGTTGACATTTCTTATAATGACTTTGATGAAAAAATACAAAATAAGACTTCTAACATTACTCCAAAATTAAAACTTGCTGAGCCACCTTCAATTTTACCAAAGACCGGAATAACACCATTAATTATTACTTTAAGTTCATTAGTAGCTATAGTTTTGGTATTTTCATTTGTTAAATTAGTTGTAATAAATAAAAAAACGAAATAAAATTAATAAATAGAAACAGGTTATACATAAATGTATAAATGTATAACCTGTTTCTATTTATTAATTTATAATATAAATGTTTATATTGAAATTATATTTTAGTATTTAAGCTATATTTAAGTATTTAAATTATATTAATTGTAATAAAACAATCTTAAAGTTATATTAAATTTCATCTTCTATATATAATAATCTATTATATTTTGCTACTCTGTCAGTTCTACATGGTGCTCCTGTTTTTATTTGGCCTGCATTAACTCCTACTGCTATATCAGCTATAGTTGTGTCTTCTGTTTCTCCAGATCTGTGTGAAATAATTGTTCTATATCCATTATCTTTTGCCATTTTTATTGTATCTAATGTTTCTGTTAAACTTCCAATTTGATTTGGTTTAATTAAAATACTATTAGCAATTTTTTTATCAATTCCTCTTTTTAATCTTGATGAATTAGTAACAAACAAATCATCACCTACTAATTGTACTTTATCTCCTATTTTATTTGTAAGTACGCTCCAGCTTTCCCAATCTTCTTCTGCCAATCCATCTTCTATTGAAAATATAGGATATTTATTGCATAATTTTATTATATATTCTATCATTTCCTCTTTTGTTTTATATTTATCTGTTTTCCAAAAATAGTATCCTGTTTTATTAATTCTTTGTGCTTCTTCGTACATTTCTGTACTTGCAATATCAAGTGCTAATACAATATCTTTTCCAGGTTCATATCCTGCTTCTTTTATTGCTTCTATAATAATATCTAAAGCTTGTTCCTCATCTTCTAAATTTGGAGCAAACCCTCCTTCATCTCCTACTGCTACACTATATCCTTTATTTTTTAATACTTTTTTTAGTGTGTGATATACTTCTACACCTCTTTTCATTCTTTCTGAAAATGTAATTTCTCCTATTGGCATAATCATAAATTCTTGTATACTAATATTGTTATCAGAATGTTTGCCTCCATTTAATATGTTCATCATAGGAATAGGCAATTCCTTTCCATTTATTCCTCCAATATATTTATATAATTCCATTCCTAAAGAATTCGCTGCTGCTTTTGCTACTGCAAGTGATACTCCTAATATACTATTTGCACCTAAATTAGATTTATTGGGTGTATCATCCAATTTTATCATTTCTTCATCTATTTTTCGTTGTTCATATACATTCATTCCAATAATTTTTTTTGATATTTTTTTATTGACATTATCAACAGCTTTTTCTACACTTTTCCCAAAATATTTATTTTTGTCTCCATCACGTAATTCAACTGCCTCAAAGCTTCCAGTTGAAGCTCCTGATGGGACTGAAGCTTTTCCTGTAAATCCATCTTCTGTTATAACCTCTACTTGCAAAGTTGGATTTCCCCTTGAATCTAAAATCTGAATAGCATGAACATTTTTTATCTCTAAATAATCTTTCATAATTTACCTCCGTTTTGTTATTTATTTATATTATGCACAAACTATGAAAGATGTAAACCTATTAAAATATTTTTTATATCTTATATTATATACTAATTATAATACTATAAATAAACCTATTAAGAATTTTTTTATTAATTATATACAAAATAATATATAAACTATAAAAGCTATAATCAAGCTTATTAAGATGCTTTTTTGTTTCTTAGTTCTGTTGCATATTTTAAAGTAATTTCATTTATTTCTCCTGAAGATATTCTTGCTATTTCTTCTATTACTTCTTGTTCTTGTAATAATTTTATATTTGTTTGTGTTCTTTCTTTCTTGATATCTTTACTAATAAAATAATTATAGTCTGCAACAGCCGCAATATTTGGTAAATGCGAAATACATAGTACTTGATGTTTTTTTGCAATGACTTTTAATTTACTTGCTACAGAATTTGCTGATTTACCGCTTATTCCAGTGTCTATTTCATCAAATACAAGTACAGGTATTTTGTCTGATTCAGCTAAAACTTTTTTTATCGCTAGCATAACTCTTGACATTTCTCCTCCAGATGCTATCTTTGATAATTCCTTTTCACCTTCTCCTAAATTAGTTGTAATGTAAAATGTTACTACATCTTTACCATTTTCAAAATAATTATTTTCTATATAATCTACATTAACGTTTATTTTCGCATTTTTCATTTCTAGTTCTTCTATTTGGATATTAATACAGTTACTTAATTCTTCTGCACATTTTTTTCTTATTTTATGCATTTGTTCTGATAGTGTATTTAATTTTTTTTCTATTTCTCCGTTTTCTTGTTTTTAACTTTGTGTTATATTCTTCCAAATTTTCTATGCGTTCCATTTCATTTATTTTTTCTTCTTTATATTTTAAAATTTCTTGTATGGTATTTCCGTATTTTCTTTTTAATGAATATATTAAATCTAATCTTTCTTCAATATATTTTTCTTCTTCTTGATCAAAATATATTTCTTCTTTATATTCTTTAACATCTCTTGAGATTTCTTGTAATTCGTAGTAAATACTTTTTAAATTACTAGATGTTGTTTGATATTTTTCCTCTATTGTTTCAATTTTCTCTAATGCTCTTATTGCATTACTAATACTATCAATTCCATTTTCTGATATTGATTCTTGTACTTGTGCTAAATTTTCTGTTATTTTTTCAGAATTAAGTATAATTCTTCTTTTTTCTTCTAGTTCTTCATCTTCTCCTTCTTTTAACTTTGCTTCTTCTATCTCATTTATTTGATATTTTAGTAAATCTAATTCTCTTTGCTTTTCTTTTTCATCACCTAAATTTTCTTTTAATTCTTTTTTTATTTTATTATATTCAGTATAGCATAACTTATATTTTTCTTTTAATTGTTGTATTTTTTCTCCTGCAAACCCATCTAAATACCCTAAGTGTTTTTTATTGTCTAATAAGTTTTGGTTATCATTTTGTCCATGTATTTCTATAAAATTACCCATAAATTCTTTTAATTCATTTACTGTTACCATTCTGCCATTTATTTTACACATATTTTTTCCATTTTTGTTTATTTCTCTCGAAACAATTATATTTCCATCTTCTGATTGTTCATATGATGGATTATAAAGACATAATTCTACAAAAGAATTACTTTCACCTTTCCTTATCATTTCCTTTGAAAATCTTCCTCCTGATATAATTTGAAGAGAATCAATAATCAAGGTTTTTCCTGCTCCTGTCTCTCCTGTTAAAACATTTAGACCTTGATTTAAGTCTATGCTTAAGTCTTCTATAATTCCAATATTTTTTATATGTAATGTTGTAATCATTTTATACCTCCAAAAATATTAATAATATACTAAAAAAATGTTCGCTTTTATTGTATATTCAATTTTAAAAATTGTCAATACTTTTTACGAACATTTTTTCTTTTATATGAATTCTGCAAAAACAATATTAGCTAAATCTAATCCTTTGTTGGTTAATTTAATATTATTTAAATCTATATTTATTAATCCTTCTTTTTCTAATTTGTTTAAACTTTCTTTATATAAAAAAATAGGATTTTCAATAAATTTCTCTTTAAATTTTGATATTTTTACTCCTTCTATTTTTCTAAAGCCTAATAGCATAAATTCATTTTTTTTATCTTGTAATGATTGCTTTTCTTCTATCTTTATATTTTTTTCTTTGCAATTATTTGCTATATTTTTAATATATTCTTCTATGCTTTTTGTATTAGAAAATCTAATATTATTAATATATGAATTAGCACCTACTCCAAATCCAATATATTCCTCTTGATTCCAACAATTTAAATTATGCCTTGACTCTTTTCCCGCTTTAGAAAAATTTGAAATTTCATAATGATTATATCCGTTTAATTCTAAAGTGTTTTTTACATACCAGTACATTCTTCTTTCTTGTTCTTCTTTTGGTAAGGTAATTTTTCCTTCACTTAATAATTTTTCTATGATAGTTCCTTCTTCTACAATTAGTGAATATACACTTATATGATTTGGATTTAGTTTAATTATTTTATCTAAACTTTCTTTTAAGTCTCGTATTGTTTGATTTGGTAATCCTAGCATTAAGTCTACATTTATATTTTTAAAGCCAACTTCTTTAGCTAATTTATAAGTACTTAAGAACTCTTCATAAGTGTGAATCCTACCAATATTTTGTAAAAGTTTATTATTTGTACTTTGAAGTCCTATACTAAGCCTATTTACTCCCTCTTTTTTATATTCTTTTAATTTTTTAACTGTAACTGTTCCTGGATTTAATTCAATTGTTATTTCTGCATCTTTACAGTTTACCTTTTCGTAAATTTTATTTAAAATTTGCTTTATATATTTACTATCAATATAAGAAGGTGTACCACCTCCTATATATACACTGGTTATTTGATAGTTAGAAAAATCAAATTCTTCTATTTCTTGATTCAAACTTTCTATATATTTGGGAATTTCATTACATTTATTTGTATAAGAAATAAAATCACAATAATAACATTTTCTTTTACAAAATGGTATATGTATATAAATTCCTAGTTCTTGTTTTTTCACTTTTTATCACTTTCTTTCTAGTTTAATTGCTACAGAACAAATCAATTATTCATTAGCAAATTCTATTATTTTTTTTAGTCTATAATTCACACCAGATTTGCCTATTGGTATTTTTAATAACTTTCCTAAATCTATTAATGACATATCTGGATTTTCTAATCTTAAATTTGCAATTTCTTTTAAATTATCATTTAGTTTATTGAATTTACCTGTTTGTTTTAATTTTTTTATTGCCGCAATTTGCTCAATAGATGCATTTATTGTTTTATTTAAATTTGCTGTTTCACAATTTACTAATCTATTTACTTTGCTTCTCATCTCTTTTTGTACTCTAATATCTTCAAATTTCATAACAGCCCTATTTGCACCAATTAAGGCTAAAAATTTTGAAATTTCTTCTCCCTCTTTAATATAAATTGAATATTTATTTTCATTTAACATCTTTTTGCAAGCTATTCCTAAATGTTCTAATATTTTATTTAAATAGTTTAAATTCTTTTTTTCATTTAATACCATCTCTAAATGGTATTTATTTTCTGGATTATTAATTGATCCAGATCCTAAAAATGCTCCTCTTATTATTGACCTTAAATATTCATCTGCTATTTCATTTATTTTCTCTTCTTTTATTAATATTTTATTTTCTTTATAATCTATAATATTTGTTATATCTTTACTTTTAAATTTTATTACAAAATTTTTTCCGTGCTATTTCTATATTATGATTAATATTTAAATTTGAAAGTAGCTTAGAAAATCTATTAATATTATAGTCACTCTCTGTTGAAAATTTTATATTATTTTTATTTAGTATATCTACATTTCTGGAAATTAGATATCCTATTAATTCATATTTTACTATTTTCTTATTGGATAAATTATTATTTTTATTCAATTCTTGTTTTATTTCAGATGAAAAAGACATATTTCTCTCCCTTTTTTTATTAATTTATTATGATAAAATATGTAATTTATTATTAATTTAATTTTGTTATAATAACTCTATCATTTCCATATAAATCTTTTTTAGAATAGGTATTTATATATTTTTCTTCATTTTCTATTAATTCAATAACTTCTTTTTTTTGGTCATAACCTATTTCTAAACATAGATATCCGTTAAATTTTAAGTATTCGTAAGCTTTGTATATTATTTTTCTATAAAATTCCAATCCATCATATCCTCCATCTAAAGCAATTTTAGGCTCTTTCTGAACATCTTTATTTAATGTTCTTATAATATCTTTTTTTATATAAGGCGGATTTGATACAATTATATCATACTTTCCCTTTGGAATATTTTTAAATAAGTCTGATTCTATAAAAGTAATTTGATTTTCTACTTCATTATTTTTTGCATTTATTTTTGCTATATTTAGTGCTTTTTTACTAATATCCACTGCTGTAATTTTACTTTTTTCTATATATTTTGCAAGTGACACTGCAATAGCTCCACTACCTGTACATAAATCTAATATTTTTTTTGCATTTATTTTATTTGCTATGCTTATTACCTCTTCTACCAAGACTTCTGTATCTTGTCTTGGTATTAATACATTTTCATCTACATAGAAATTCATTTTCATAAATTCTTGCATATGTGTAATGTGTTGAATAGGTATTCCTTTTATTAATTTTTTTATAGCTTTAAAATAGTTAACTTCATGCCTTAGACCTACAGTTTCATTATCATAAACTAATAAGTATTGCCTTGGCTTATTTAGTATAAATTGCAATAAAAGTCTGGCTTTTAATTTAGGTTCTTCAATTCCATTTGTTTTTAAATCTATCATTCCTTGTTTTATTGTTTCTCTTATTGTCATTCTAACCCCTTCTTTCTTGCATTTAATACATATTAAATATTTTTATATTAATTTATTATATAGTATTTCTATATGCATTTTACCACTTTATTATTTTGAACACAAGTAATAATCAATTAAATATAACACTAAAAAAAACTCTAGCTAAAAAATAAAAAACTTTGTCAATAGCACAACTGATAAGGATAGCTAACTTAAACTAAGTTAGCTATCCTTTATACAACTTTTATTCTTCAAAAAATTTTTTAAAATCTTCTTCATTAATTTTTTCTTTTTGCAATAATGCTTCTGCAATTTTGTCTAATTTGTCTCTATGTTGTATCAATAAACTTATAGCATCATGATATGCTTTATCAATTAATTCTTTTACTTCTGATCCTATTTTGTCTCCAATATTTTCACCAAACATTTGCATTTCGTATGGTTCTTTTCCTTGAAAATCAATTGGACCTAAATTATCACTCATTCCATATTTTGTTACCATATCTCTTGCAATCTTAGTTGCTACTTCTATATCGTTGCTGGCTCCTGTTGATATATCATCTAGTACTAATTTTTCAGCAGCTCTTCCTCCTAATAAAGCAATTAATTTTTCTTTCATTTCTGTTTTTGATATATAATATTTGTCTTCATCTGATTTGTACATTGTATACCCACCAGCTACACCTCTTGGGATAATAGATACTTCTTTTACATCTGTTTGTGTTGGTAAGTACTTACTTACTACAGCATGACCTGCTTCATGATAAGCTGTTAACTTTTTGTCTTTTTCTGAATAAACTCTTCCTCTTTTTTCTAATCCAACAGTTACTTTTTTTACTGCATCCTCAATATCTTCATTCTCAATATCTTCGTGTTTATTTTTAGTTGCAATAATTGCAGCTTCATTTAAAATATTTTCAAGTTCTGCCCCTGTAAATCCAGCTGTATCTTCTGCTATATTTTCTAAGTTGACTGCATCTGATATCTTTTTATCTTTAGCGTGAATTTTTAAGATTGCAAGTCTTCCTTTTAAGTCAGGAGTTGGTATTGTTATTTGTCTATCAAATCTTCCTGGTCTTAATAATGCTTTATCTAGCATCTCTGGTCTATTAGTTGCAGCTAACACAATAATAGTTTCTTCTGAACTAAATCCATCCATTTCAACTAAAAGCTGATTTAAAGTTTGATTATTTTCTGTTTCTGCCCCACTATTTGAAGTCCTTCTTGATCCAATTGCATCAATTTCATCAATAAATACAATGCAAGGAGCTAATTTTCTTGCTTTTTCAAATAATTTTCTTACTCTAGATGCTCCAAGTCCCGCAAACATTTCTATAAACTCTGAGCCACTCATAGATATAAATGGAACATCTGCTTCTCCTGCAATTGCTTTTGCGATTAAAGTTTTACCTGTTCCAGGTTTACCATATAACAATACGCCTTTTGGAACTCTTGCTCCCATCTTTGTAAATTTTTCAGGTCTTTTTAAAAAGTCAACAATTTCCATCATTTCTTCTTTTTCTTCATCTAAACCTGCTACATTATCAAATTTTATTTTTGTTTTTCTTTCTGTATCATCATATACTTTTCCTTTTTCTCCTAATCCTTGCATTTTAAATATCATAATAAATAATGCAACCATAATAGCCGTTGGTAAAAATGTGATAATAGTACTAGGTATTTGTGATAATATATTTTTTGGTTTTTGTATTAACTCAATATCATTTCCTTCTGCTACTTTTGTTTGTACATAGCTAATAAAACTTTCTGTATCTGGAACAATAGAAGTCTTTTCTTCATCTTGATTTTTCATCTTTATAGTAATTGTTGTACTTCCTGTTGTCATTTCTATTTTTTCTATATTACCATAAGATAATTCTTTTATTAAATCTGTATATGCTAATGTTTTTTCATCTTCATTTTTTTTGTTTTGTACAATAAAAAATCCTAATAGACTAATTAAAGTAATTAATACTATAATTACTATTGATAATATTAAAATTTTTCTTTTTGATTTTTCATTATTTTTGCTATTATTTTCCTTTTTCATTTTATCCTCCTTTTTTATGCTTTACTTCAATTAATCATTTATGTTTCAGAAGCCTCTGGTTCATTTGTATCATTTTCGTTTTTATTTTTCTTACTTTTTGATTTCTCTTTATTCTTACTTTCACTACTTTTTTCTTTTTTTTCTTCTCTTTCTTTATTTTTACCTTCTTTGCTTTGATTTTTTTCTTCTTCCTTATCTTTTCTTTTTGTTTCTTCTTTTTCTTGTTGTTCTTTATATTTCATTTCTTGTTTTATTATCTCCTCTGCTTCTACTATTTTCATTAATTCAAATTGTTGTTTCATAATTTCTGTTTTTAAAATTAATATCGCAGCTACTAAGTATATTGCTGCTACTGCAACGTACATTACTTGGAAATATTGCATATTAAATGGTACAAACATGTTTATAGCCACATATATTATATTTAAAATAATTGATAAAGTTAGTGCATATATTGACATGTTAAATATTGCTGCATATTTTATTTTTATTCTTGCCAACAATGTGGTAATATATCCAAAGCAACTCAATAAAATTGCATTTGATAATATACTTAATAAATATATAATAAATGAGTAAATAAATATTGTTAGAAATATACTTGCATATAATGATATAATTTGTGTACTGTTTGCATAGTTAATAACATCTTGTTTTGTAAATTCAATTATTCCCATAGATTGTAATGCTTCATCATATACATAACTAATAGTTCCTACAATCGCAGAATTTTTAATTATAACCTTATCTTTTAGGATGATAATTCCTTCTCCTGAATCTGTAATAGTCTGTATATATTGATTAATAGTTTGTTCATCTTCTGCTTTTGTGTTTATTATTGTTTTTCCTAAAACAGAATTTTCTTCTGAAATAACAATTTCATTTTCTGATTCTACATTTAATATTCCATCTTTATAAGAAAATTCAGGAAATTCATTTTGTAAATAATTTACTCCTTCTTTAATCAAACTATTTATTTGATAAATTACACCTAAGCTAATTATTATTGATAATATTACAACTATTTTTGCTAGATAAGATATTGATTTTTTTACACCTTGTGTAGCCATGTTTGGATATTTTTCTATTTTTGTAATAGAATACCATACTTTTTTAAAAAACCCTATTTTTATTTCTTCTTCCATTTATCTATACTCCCTTCGTATATTTGAATCTACAAATTTTGGATTTACTTGAATTAATACTTTATCTCCTATTTTTATTTTTTTATTAGTTATATCACAAGTAATATGGTATGTTCCAATTCTTCCTAAAACTTTGCAATTATAATTTCCTATTTTTACATAAATTGCTTGTTTTTTAAAAAAATCTTTTGTATCTCTTACAATATATCTTAACTTATCAATTGTTCTAAACATATCTTTGTTGTTTACTACATTAATTCCATTCATATATCCACAAGAAACAATAGCAACTTTAGTTGGTTTCTTAGTTTTATATGTGTTTGAATATCCTATATTAAAATTCTTTGGTAAATCTTTTATCTCTGCAACCTCTGCTTCTAAATATCCTATTTTTTTTAGACCTATTGAATTTTGAAAAGAAAGTCTACCTAAAAAAGCTGAACCTATTCTTACAGCATTTAAGTGCATATTAGGATATTTCAGGAATGCTGAAGAATTACATACATGTAACATTCCAGTATCAATTTCATTTAATCTTAATATTTCTATTACTTGTATAAATCTTTCAAATTGTAATTTTGTATATTTTTCATTAAAAAAACTTATAGAAAAATGTGTATATGTTGCTTCTATATTTATATTTTTTGAAGTTTTAATAGCTTCTATAATTTCATCAGTTTTATTGTATATAAAACCGTATCTACCAAACCCTGTATCAATTTTTAAATGTGCTCTTATTTTTTCTTTTTTTTCTTTTCCTATTCTATCTACAATTTCTATATCTTCTTTTGAGCCAATTGTAATTATTATATTATTTTCTATTAACATTCTTACTTCTTCTTCAATTGCTGTTGAAGATAACATTAAAATTTCACTTTCTATCCCAGCTTTTCTTAGTTTAATTGCTTCATCTACAGTAGAAACTGCAAAAAATGAAATACCATTATCTATTAAAAATTTTGTATATTCTACAAGTCCTAATCCATATGCGTTTGATTTTACCACTGCAATAATTTTTACAGGGTTTCCTTTATCATCTTTTCCGCTTTTATTTGCATAAGATTTTATTTGCTCTATATTATGTCTTAGGTCTTCTTTATTAATTACTAATGTATTCAATTTATTTCTCCTTAATTATTAGACATTTTTCTTTTTATTTGTCTTATAGTTCTAAATGCTTTTTCTGAAAAGCGGTACATTTTATATTTTATTGGTTTAAATGGCATATAAATTTCCCCAATAAATTCTGTAAATGTTGCTCCGAAAACCTTGTTTAAATCTGTATAAACCATATTGTGGATGATTTTCATCTACTACTCCCGATACTCCTCTAAAGTCATATATATCATCTTTTCTTTGAATTGCCATTTTTATCATTTCCCATTGTAATAAATAATTTGGCATTAAATTACGATGATTATTACTACTTGCCCCATACAAGTACCACGTTTTATTTCCATAAAAAATCGGAATTACTCCTGATATTGGCTTGTCCTCATAATATGCCATAAGTATTTTCATATGTTGTGGTCCTAAACAGTCATACATTTTTTCAAAATATTCTAATGGTCTTATTATAAATCCATCTCTTGCTCCTGTTTCTATCATTATTTTATGAAAGTCTTTTAAGTCTTCTTTATTTCCTTCTTTTACTACTACTCCTTTTTTTCCAGCTAAACGTATGTTATATCTCCATTTTTGTTTAAAACCTGCCATAACTTCATCTTCTGTTTTATCTTTAATGTCTAATCTAAATACATATCTTGGTTGTATTTCATCTTTAAAATCTTTTGCATCATCTTTTATTTTATATCCTAAATTTGTAACTATATCTCTGAATGTTTTGTCATTACTTAATACATCTGGTTCTATTCTTAAAACTATTGCTTTATACTTCTCAGCTAATTTTTTTGCTCCATCTGTTATTTGTTTCATTACTGAAATATCGTGTATATCACATACAGGTCCTCTTGGTGCATACATAATATTACCAAATATAGGCATTTTTCTAATCCATACACATAAAGATCCAATTATATCTTCATTTTCATCTTCTGCAAGTATAACTTCTGGTTTCCAGTTCGGTTTTTTTACTTCTGCCCATTCTAGTGATTGTTGAAAGTTACATCTCTCATGTTTTTCTAGAAATTTTTTATATTCTTCTTTCGATTTTTCACTGTCTACGAACCTCATATTCTCTCCTTGTCTAATTAGATATAAATATATTTTTCAATATTTCCTAATTTTATATTTTTTTATTATTTACAACACAAAGGTATTTTACACTAAATTGCTAAAATTTACAAGTGATTTTTTATATTCCTTAATTGAATAATTGAAATTATGTTGGCAATTATATTAATAAAATTAAAAACAGCTGATGAATATGATTTAATATTTATCCATAATTAAAAATACATTAATTAAACAATATGATTTTTTACTTAATAAATTAGTGAACTACAAGTAAAAAATTTCTTGTTATATTTTTTAAATATTATATATCTTTTATTATTTTATTTCAATACATAGTATATGTATTAATATCATAAATTTTTAGTAATATTTCTTTTTATTAAATTCTTAAACTTATTTTTATAATTAATTTGTAAAATTAAAACATAAAAAATTTCATCTTTCCTTAAATTTAATAGAGCATTTTTGATACTTTTATGAAGTTTAATTCATCTTTTCTAAAAATAAAAAACTTACGAAACCTTTACAGTTCGTAAGCCATCTTAAATTGGAGCGTTTAAGGAGTTTATTTGCAAAAAATTTTCCTCCCACTTTTGCAGCCAAAAAAATTAATTCGATTAATCAACTATATAATAAATATAAAATGTTTCATTTAAAATTTACTATTTAATTCTTTCATTGTTCAGTATTATACTCGAAATATTTTTATATCGTTATATATTTATCACACATATTTTTTACTACTTTAGTATTTTGATTAAATATAACTGAATATATTAAATAATCCTCCCATAAAATCAAGCTTTTTTCACTTTTTTCATTTATAAGTGAAAAATCTTTCAAGTAGTTTTTTAGTCCTTCTAATTTTTCATTTATTGCTTCACCTTTAGTTGTTCTTATATAACTATTTTTTTTGCTTTTTATTATATATATACTACTAATAATATAGCAAACATCATTATAAACAACTTCCAATCCTCAATGTTGGTTGGATTATTGACAAAGTCATCAAACAAAATCGTACAAATAAAAATCAATAATACTATAAGAGATATAGATAGTATTATAACTCTTATAAACTTTTTCCACTCAATTTTAAACTCTTTTAGTAATCCATTTTTTATAGCATCTTTCTGAACCTTGGTCATAAATTCAGATTCATTCAAGTTTTTTATTTTGCCATCTTCTATACTATCTAAAACATATTTTTCATTGCTTGATATTTCTTCTATATTATTATTTTCAATTTTTATTTTACTTGAGCTATCATCTAAACTAATTCTTTTATTTAGTTGTAATGATAATAATGTTGCAACAATATCATTTTCAGAAAGAATTTCAAAATTATCAATATAACTTAACTCTGCTGGTGAATAATTTCTTAATATTTCACGATAATAATTTTCATACTTTTTAAAATCTATCGATGAAAGTTTGTCCTTTTTAAATCTTTTAATACCAAGTTTAAGACCTAAATATATTAAAATAACTTGCAAATTTTTTAAAACTACACCGTGTTACAATAAAAATAGCACATTCTGTAATTATTTCAGATTGAGAATATTGCATTACAACTTGATTCCAATTAGGAGCTAAAAAGAATTCTCTTAGCGTAAATGTTAATGAAACTGCCATATATATCCAAAAACTGATAGTTGTTATTTTTAGGATATTTTTTTTTGACATTCTTAAAAATTTGTACTTTATTTCACTTATTTTTTTATTGTTTATAGTATTTGTAATATTTAATATAAAAGGACTAGATATACATATTATACCAATGAAAAAAATAACTAAAGTTTCTGTATTAATCCCTTCATATGTTTCTGCATCATAAGGATTATTAGGATTATATCTTATAGTTTTACATGCTTTACTATTAATCTCCACAGTATTAAGTGTATATTCTTTCCCAGATATATTATAAAGGTATGTTCTTTGATAGTATTTAATATCTCCGCCATTACCGATTACTATTTCCAATATACGAATTTTCTTCTGTGCAAACAGCATCAATTGTTTTATAACCTTTTTTTTCATAAGCTTTATCATTTTTACATAAAATATAAATACTCCTTATGGCTGAAAAAATTAATATTATACCAATTATAATCAATACTATTTTAAATTTTTTCTTTGTTTCATTTTAATTTTTACTCCTTATTAAGAAATAGTCTTATATCTGTTTTAAAGTCTTTTTATTCTCCTTTTCTAACTGCTTTAGACTCTTTTTATGTGTAGACTAATTAAGTATATCATATTTTTTTCCTTTTTTCATTAAATTTACAAATTATCTATAAATTATTTTTTAGGGGGTTGGGACTTAGTCCCATAGTTTGAATTTTGACTAGGGAGGAAAAATTCATTGCTTTTAGAATAACAATGTGGGAGTATAAAAATTATTAAAGCAGGATTTTTTCTGTTGTTTTTTTCATTTTTTTACTTATTATTGAACAAATTATATAATTTTTAGTTTTTGAAAAATTTTTATCACTTTTTACTACAACTAATCTAATCAATCTTTGTTTTTCTTTGTTCAATTTTAATTCAATTCCTTTTTCATTTTTCTTTGTATTTTTTGAAAATTCTTCTATCTTTTTATAATCTTCAGAAAAGTATTACATTTCTACGATGCCACTTAAATATACTTTCTTTATTCTTGTTTTTTTCTAAAACTTCAATTTCTTTGTCATATTTTGCTTTGTTAATTTCTTTTTTATCAGCATATATTGGAAAGAAATATTTTTTTACTGTCATATCATACTAAATCTAATATAAAACTTTCTAAACATTAACTAAATCCGTTCTCTTGCTTGATCTTCAGTACTAACACGAATATAAATTCCTGGAACTTTCTTTTCTTTATTCATTTTACAAATACCTCCTCTAATTACTAGTACAGAAAAATGCCAATCGTAAAGTCTTATTTAAAATTTCTTTAAATTTTTTAGAGGATATTTGTTTTTTAAACTGTTTGTATAGAAATAATCATGTTCATTAAAGAATAGATATAGTTTATTATTTATAATTACTCTATCTGGTTTTATATAGGCTAAATTAGTATGTTTAATTATTCTTAAAGTTCCACTAATTATTTTTTGAGTAGTTTTACTAAAGGTGCAAGCCTACTTAATTTTAGATAATAATTCTGGACTTATTTTATTTTTTTTTCGATTATAGAAATCATTTCACACCATCCTCGATTAAGATAAAAGGCAATAAAAAAATTGACCTTTTACAGTCAATTAATCATTTTCGCCAAAGTGCGACAATTTTACTTATTGGAGCGATTTCGAAACAGGTATGCGAAATTTTACTTCTCAATCTTCTCCTTATATAATTCGATTTATTATCTTAACCTTAACATAACTTTTATAAACTTTCAAGAGTTTTGTAAGTGTAAAATTAATGTAGGCAAAATATAAAAATACCTACATTAATTTTTTTCTAAAAATATATTGAAAAAACAT
>CANQVM010000031.1 GCA_947627265.1 uncultured Clostridia bacterium
CAAAAAGCAAAGGAGATTTTTTGAATGATGTTATTTGCTTAGCTAATTCAAATGCAAAAGGAGATAAATACATAATAACGGGAGTAAAAGTAAAACCAGACGGAGAAATAATAATAAAAGGTATTGAAACATCAGAGGCTAAAGATAGTGCTATTTATCAAGAATTAGTAACTGAAAATATAGAACCAAGTATAAGTATAGAGTTTAAAATAATAGGATATGATTCTAAAAAATTAGGGATTTTTAGAATATTTGGGTGTAATGATAGGCCTTATTTGTTAAAAAAAATATATGGTGATTATGAAAGTGGTTATGTAAAAGTTAGAAGAGGTTCTAGAAATACTAATATAAGTTTTACTATAAAAAACATAAAGGTTGGTGAAACAATGGTTTTACCTGGAAATATTATAATAAAAAATAAAATTGATAGTATAGGATATTCCATAATTAGTAAAAATTGTAAAAATAAACATATTGGAAAATTAATTATAAAAAATAAAATAATGGTAAAGGATTTAAGCATTAAATGTAGAAAGTAATAATCGATTATATAAAAATTTAAAAAGTATTTGCTTTTTCACAAATTTATGATTATAATAAAAAAGTAAATAAAAATTTAAATACATAAAATGTTTAATAGGGAGCTATTTGTTGATATTTAATAGGATGTCAATGACATCATTTTGACAGCGGATAACAAATATAATAAATATTATATGTACTAAAAATATTATAAATACAAATGAACATTGTCCAGTCAAATCAATGTGAATAAATAATATTGAAAATATAATAAATACTTATAATATTTAGCAGTTCACTACTTGTGGAAGTGGTAAGAAATACAAAAACTGCTGTGGTAAAAACCAGTAATATCAACACTTCTAGTGATTGCACAAAAACAAAAAATCATTAAAATATAGCAAAATGTTCGCATAAATCCCGAACACCCTTTTATATCAGTAGAAAGCTCCTTGCGAACAAATTATGAATATTATATAAAATGTCAGTATTTCGATCGGTACTGGCATTTTTATTGTTTGAGTTTCATTTTACTAAAATATATATAGTAAAGGATTGATAATAATGGTTAATATAAGTTATTGATCCATATATTTTTGTAACAGTAAATGATACAGTCAAGAATGATGATACATTTACAAACAGAACAAGAATAGGAGGAGACAACAAAGGATATTTTGTTTGGAACAAATATGATCATACTACAAAAGTTTATGAAAAAGTACTTGCAATAATCTAACTAATAGTATAAAATATAATTAAGGACAAAAGCAAAAAAGAAGGTATGGAGATGCAAAAGATAGAAATTAATAAAAACGTTGATACTATTGACATAGAGAGCTATAATTTTAAAAAAGTAAATAACGACAAGACTAAAATCTATGAAAAACAAATAGGTTATTAGTCTTGTCTTTTTGCACTTTCATACCAAAATAAACTTAAAAAGAGTTTATAAAATAAAAATTATGATAAAACTAAAAATAAAAGGAGGAAATAAAAAAATGGAGCAAGAAAACACAAAAAACAGTAGAGAAAATGGCATAAAAAATAATTTACTAATAAAAAGTAAAAAGGAATTAAAAGGTATAACTCTAATAGCATTAGTAATTACAATAATAGTGTTATTAATATTAGCAGGAGTATCAATAGCAACTTTAACAGGAGAAAATGGAATATTAACAAAAGCAAATGAAGCAAAAACAAAAACTGAAAAAGCAGGAGCATACGAACAAGTACAAGTAGAAGTATTGGGAAGTATGGGAGCAGATGGAACGATAGATTTAGAAGAATTAAATAACAATTTAAAAAATAACATACCAGGACTAACATATAATGGAAAACCAATAACAGCAAAATCAGAAGATGGTCAACTTGAAGAAGGAGAAGAAAATAGAATAGAAACATTACCAGCAATTGTAACATTATATGGATATAGTATAGTGATAAATGCAGATGGAAACGTAGAAGAAATACCAAAAGAAATAGCAGACATCATAGCAAATCCAAAAGAGTATTATGGAAAGAAAGTAATAAACTACAATACAAGTGATAAAACAAACACATATAGAATATTCTATGTAGACAAAGCAGGAGACTTTGGTGAACCAAATACAATCTACTTAAAAGCAGATTATAGTAGTCAAAAACATAGTTTAACGCAGTATGAATTATATGACAAAGAAAATACAAAAGTAAGGGAAATGAACCCAGACTGGGCAAAAGTGGATAAAAAAAGTAGTGAGTGGAATTATAACGAAAAAGCAGCAGCGTATTTATGCTCTCCAGTAAATGCAACAAATAAAGCTTCAACAAGCTTACCATGGAAAAATTATTATGATGAAGATGCAGCAGAATATGTAATAGGTGGACCAAGTGTAGAAATGTACGTAAAATCATATAATGAGGCATATAAAGGGGAAACTCTAGAAAGTGGAGAAAAAACACCGTACACACTAGGAGCAAACTATAGAAATACAGAAACACCAGGATATATATATACAGTAAATGGAAGCAAATCAGGTACTAGTGATTATATCACAGCTAATGACACTTTAGATTGTACAAAATTTAATAGTATGTATTGTGGAAAAGATTGCCTAAAAGCTACTTCTGCACTTCAATGGTGGCTGGCCTCTCCTTCTGCCGGTAATATTAACGATAATGGTAATGGATGCTTGTGCTTTGTGGATTGCTACAATGCGCGCTTGGACTACGGCGGCTATAGCGCTGTCCGTGCAGTTTCGCCTCTAGTTTCTCTAAAATCTAATTTCATACCTCAAGTTGAAGAAGAGAAAGAGTGAAGACATATGAAGTTAAAGCTAAACATCAAAAAAATCGCATGCGAGCAGGCGATAGTGGATAGTGTATTATATAGTGTGTAAATTGTGTCTGCTTGCATAACAAGTGGTAGAAGAAAATATGGGTATTATGCAGATGTCAATATAAAATTGAGAAAAAGCATCACAATAAGAACTGAATTTTTATAAAAAAGGATGTATTCTTATGGAAGTAAAGAAGACATATCTATAATTGAAATAAATTTTATATAAATGCACATAGAATTGATGAAGAAGATTTTATAAAAGTTGTGAAATGTATTTTAAATAATTTAATACAAATCTATATGAGCGAGTGAAAATATTTGAAGTGAACCCAAAAAGTTAGACAAAAATGTTTAACAAGGAGGGTTCATTTTTATGAGTAAATATTCAAACGAATTAAAATTAAAAGTAATAGAATATTACAAAAAATATGGAAGTTTAAAAAAGACAGCTAATCATTTTAATATTCCATCAGATAGCACTGTCTTTAAATGGGTTAAGCAATTTGAAAAACATGGATTTGAAGGGTTTTTTAGAAACAGAATAAAATATGATGGAGATTTTAAAGTAAATGTGATAAAATATATGCATAATAACCATTTATCATTAATAGAAACTGCTATAAAATTTAACTTAGGTAATCATAGTATTGTTGGTAGATGGGAACGTATATATTATGAGGAAGGGCCACAAGCGCTCTATGAAGATAGATGTGGAAGAAAAAAGAATATGAGTTCTAAATCAAAAAAGAAAAATTTAAATAAGAAAGTTGAAGAAGATTTAATTGCTGAAAATCAAAGGCTTAGAATGGAAAATGAATACTTAAAAAAATTAAATGCCTTAGTTCAAGAAAGAATCAAGCGAGAAAACAAGAAAAAGTAATTGTTGTCAATGAACTAAGGCATAAATATAGCTTGAAAGAATTATTAAAATTAGCAGAAATGTCAAGAAGTACATTCTATTATCATTTAAAAAGCCTAAATAAAGAGGATAAATATAAAATAGAAAAAGATGAAATTTTATCAATATTTCATGAAAATAAAGGAAGATATGCTTATAGAAGAATAACATTAGAAATGAAAAATCGTGGCTATATAATAAACCATAAGACAGTTGCAAGACTAATGAAAATAATGGGATTACAAAGTATTCAAAGACCAAAAAGAAGATATAATTCATATCAAGGAACAATAGAAAAAATAGCAGATAATTTACTAAAAAGAGACTTTAAAGCAGATAAACCAAATCAAAAGTGGGCTACAGATGTAACAGAATTTAAAGTTAATGATGAAAAACTTTATCTATCTCCAATAGTGGATTTATTTAATGGTGAAGTTGTAAGCTTTAATTTGTCTAGACATCCTGTATTTAATCAAATAGTAGATATGTTGGAAAAAGCATTTAAGAAAATACCAGATAAAACCAATTTAATATTGCATTCAGATCAGGGTTGGCAATATCAAATGAAACAATACCAATATTTATTAGAGCAAAAAGGAATAAGACAAAGTATGTCTAGGAAAGGAAATTGTTTAGATAATGCTTGTGCAGAGAACTTTTTTGGAATATTAAAATCAGAACTTTATTATATAAAAGAAAAGGAATATAAAAATATAGAAGAATTAGAAAAAGATATAATTGAATATATAGATTATTATAATAACAGAAGAATTAAGAGCAAACTAAAAGGAATGTCTCCTGTTCAATACAGAAAACATTCCTACTTAGTAGCTTAATTATACTGTCCAACTTTTTGGGTTCAGTACATATTTACAATCACTTGCTTTTTTGATATACTTTTGTTAAATAAATAGTAAGTTGAAAGTGAGTTAAAATTATGACAAGTAATAATTGTGATGAAGATAAAATTAGTTTCGTAACAATTAATCAAGAAAACTTAAATTTAGCATGTGAAATTCAAAATAAAATTTTTCCTGAAGAGGATGCAAGACAAAACTTTATAGAACAAATTAATAAAGATCCATATAGAAAAGAAATGGATTATTATATAGTATATTTAAAAGATACACCAATAGGAGTAACGGGAATATACTCATATAATGAATATCCAGAAACCGCATGGTTAGGATGGTTTGGAATTTTAGAAGAATATAGGAATAATGGTTATGGTGGAATAGTTTTAGATAAAACAATAGAATTAGCTAAAAGAAAAGGATATGTAAAATTTAGGTTATATACCGATGAGTATGCAAAATCTGCTCATAAATTATATGCATCTAGAGGACTAATAAAAGAGCTATATGACAATAAAGATGATAAAGACAAATATTTTATTGCAGATATTTATATTTATTCTATTAGTTTAACAAATGAACCAATTGATTTATGGAACAATAAAATATTGGGATTAAAAGAACAAAGTGAGAAAGAAAATCTATATAAATAATAATTTTAACTTAAAAGAGAGTATTAAGAGATAGGAGAGAGAGGCATCTTTAAAAATAGAGATTTTACAATAAATAAAATTCAAAAACTAAATGTTAAAATTCTAAAAAATTTTATAGAATAAAAACATAAAAATGAAATTTATAATTTTAAATTAAGATTTTGAAAATAAAAATTTTATATTTTTACGAATACCAAATTTTAAAACCGAACATTTGTTATAATTAAATTTTTTGCAAATTTAAATGTAATTTTTATAAAATTTTTAAAATAAATTTCTGTTTATAACATTATAAAATAATTTCATTTTATAAAGCTCCAAAATCAATTTTAAGACATTTTTACATTTAACTAATAAAGTTAATCATTTGAAATTTAATTTGAATATTTAAAAACTATTATCTATATAATGTAAATTTACTAAAATATTGTAAAATCAATGGTTTTTGAAAAATACTGAAAAATGGCTAAAAAAGCGACACACGAGAATCGATTTTAAGGCGTTTTTATAAAAAAGACATATAGTTTTATGTCTTAAAAATTAAGCAAAATACTGAAATATGGGCATTTGCAGATTTTTAATAAAATTTTTTAAAATACAAATATAAAAAATTAAAATTTATAATATAAAAAATAAAATTATATATAAGATTAAGAAAAACTTATTGTAAGCTTAAAATAACGAAGCTCCAGGATTAAATATAAGACATTTTAATATTAAAGTAATATAACTTGTTGGCTAAATATACAGATAGAATTAGCTAAAAGTGGCTAATAGCAAGGAATAGCTGTAATTTGCAAATATATGGTTTTATTCCTACTTCTATTTGCACAAAACTTTGATTTTGTGCAATGTCAAATATTGCTTTTTATACTACTTTTAATCTATCTTCCTATACTCTCTCCTGTTGTTTTTGATAGATTTAAAGTAGCTTCCAATTATTATTTTTAAACTCCTATTTATAAAATTTTATTATTTTTATAACATTCATAAATATATTCTGGTGTTTCATAATACATACTGCTTTCGTAATTATCAATTTTTTCTATTATCCAAGAAGTTAAAACTTCATATAGAGTATCTATGAAGTTATTTTTATTATAATCACACAACATCAAAATGTCTCTTTATCTATCAACTTTAAAAAAATTTTTTATTTTAATTATTATTTTCTTAAACAATGACTCTTTATATTCTACTATCGCATTTTTTTGATGGTATTCAGTATATTGTTTATTTATTTTTGATGAATTTTTAAATAGATTATCTGGATTATATATTTCTGTTTGAAGTACTTTAAAATTTTTATCATTTAATTTCCATTGATTTTTAATCTCTTTTTTTTCTATTTCATCTGCAATATAATTATAATATATAAGTGAAATTAAATCTTTAGATTTTTCTGATATTTTTTGATCTTCAAAACTTCTATTTGGATTTATAAAAAAATCTACTGTTGAATCAGCTGCTTCCTCACATAATTTTACTATAAAATTACTAGGAATTTTATTAATCATTTCATCATCAAAAAATGCTAGAAATGTTAATGTTTCTTTTGATATATCACTTATAGTTTGTATATTCTCCATATTAACTCCTTTCATCTATATCATTTTTATAAGTATTTTTTTCAAATCTATTATGGGCTATATGCTTTAGATTATCAAAAATTTCTTTTATTTTTGATATTCTTCTTCCTTGTACTACTTTTTTTATTTCTTGTTTAGTAAATGTATTTTGAGTAGTTCTTGTAGGTATACTATTTTCTTTAGTTGATTCCAGGATTTCTAATTTACTATGAAAATCTAAATTATAAAATATATCATCTAGATCCATACCAACTATTTCTATATTTTTTTGTCCAATTAATTTTTTAACAAATTCTTCCTTATCTTTAGGAACTGCTAAAAATTTTATATGATCTAACGGCAAATTTTCTATGACTCCAACTTCAGGAATATCTGAACTTACTCTAGTTGTTTTTATATCTGCCATGTTTTGAAATGAAACTCCAACAACAATTCCAAAATTCAATAATGAATTTTGTGTATTTTCAATATTAGGATTTATCCCTGCATAATTCAAAGCTACATCTAGACAGTCTGTAACACTTACAAAATTTCTTTTACCTTGAGCTCTAGACCATTCCTCTCCAGTCGTAACTTCAATGTTGTTCTCTCTAGATTTATCTACACTATTTATACCATATTTGAGTATACTTGGAAGTGCATTTGCATTTGTACCATGAAAAAAAACAGCACCTGTTTGTTGCATTTCTTCTAACATTTTAGGATTAGTCAATAGTAAATAAGACATATTTAGCCTTTTTTGAGCTTCGATTGTTGGGTTATTTTTAAATAACACTTCTCTTTCCATAGCATACTCACCATTTATAGAAAAATTATCAAATCCACCTTCATATAATATTCCGTTCATCTTCCTTCTTGTTTCTTCATTTTCAGCCAAACTTAATAATTTCTGCCCTACTTGTTCATATATAGGTGAAGTTATTTGGTCTATTAGATAATCACTATACATCATCTATTGATTGCCACCTCTGATTTTTCTTAAATTCAATAATTTATATAAATATTTTATATTATGTATAAAAAAAAATCAATAATCGAATTAGAAATTTTAGCCATGTCTCTTTTTGGATAAAAAACGTTGATTACTTTGATTTTATACCATAATATATTACATTATTTTTCATATTATATTAGTTTGTTTCTTTTTCCTGATTTTTTTTTATAACTTTGTTTATAGCTTCTTGATATCCATTTAATGCTGCAAAAGGTGCAAATTGAGCTGCTCTTTGTTCCATACTAAGTTTAGGATATTTATTAGAAACATGATGTGGTAAATTTATAATATCATTATAGTTTTTCATATTAAAATCCATTCCTTTCCCGTTTTGATTAAAGGTACACATAGTAATGAAAAATTATATCCTTTCAAACTACTTCTTCCTTTCTAAAAATTATAAATTAATAGTTTATTCTTTATGTCCTCCTATTTGAGAATTTCTTTCAATTGTTGTACTATCTTTTTCAAGATTCATTCCTTTTAAAATTGCATTTTTACCATATTTTTTCTTTATATCTAATATAGCATGTTGAAGATTATTTTCTTTTTTTCTATTAATTTTTTCTTTTGTCTTTTTTATTTTCTGTTGATTATAATCTACAAACAAGCTAATTTGTTCGTTTTGCTTTTCTTCATTTATCTCTGATTCATTTATTAAATTATTTGCTACTACATTTATTCTTCTAATTAATAGATTTTTGTTTATTATTTTATTATATAGTTCAATTGTTGCTTCCATAATAGTTTTAGTAGATGATGTCCAATTTTCTAAATTAATTGTACCATGTGCATGTTTTGGAATCTTTCTCCCGTATCTATCAGTAGTTATCTCTCCATTATAAGCATTTTTTATTGATAAATTTGTTATATTTTCTATATCATATCCTATTGTTAAAACTATTTGATTTGTAACTAATTGTTTGTCTACTAACTCTAATACTAATAAATCAGTCATTTCTTTTACTATTAATTTAGTTTGTTCATAATTATATGGACAATATAATACTTGGCCAGAGCTTAAGCTATTAGTAGATGGTTTAAACTTTTTTACATCTTCCATAGTACAAGGTTCATATCCCCAACTATGATCTATCAATAACTCTGCATTTATTCCAAATAAGTCATAAAGCAAATCTTCATTTTCTATCGAACATCTTGCTATATCACCCATTGTGAAAATATTATTAGTTTCAAGTTTTTTAGTATATCCTTTGCCTACTCTCCAAAAATCTGTTAATGGCCTATGATTCCATAATAATTTTCTATATGCCATTTCGTTGAGTTCTGCTATTCTAACTCCATTTTTATCTGCATTTACATGTTTGGCTACTATATCCATTGCAATTTTTGCTAAATACATATTAGTTCCAATACCACTTGTTGCAGTTATTCCAGTAGTATAATAAACATCATTTATGATATTTGTAACTAAAGCTCTAGGGGTTAAATTCGCAGTTTTTAAATAGTGCGTAATATCTATAAATACTTCATCTATAGAGTATGAGTAAATATCATCTGGAGAGACATGTTTTAAATAAATATTATATATTAATGTACTGTATTCTACATATTTTGACATTCTAGGTGGAGCAATAATATAATCTAATTTTAAATTTATGTTATTTTTTAGTTCTGTATCATTATAAGAAGAACCTACAAATTGCTTTTTTTTGGATTTAAGTTTTCGTTTTATATTTATTTGTTCCACAGCCTGAATTACTTCAAATAATCTTGCTCTGCCAGAAATTCCATAAGATTTTAATGAAGGACTAACTGCTAAACATATTGTTTTTTCTGTTCTTGATTTATCAGCAACAACCAAATTTGTTTTTAAAGGATCAAGTCCTCTTTCTTTACATTCAACTGATGCATAAAAACTTTTTAAATCAATACAACAATATATGCTCATAGTTCACGCCTCCATTATTTATCTTATTTAGATTATATCACTTTCACATCCAATTGTAAACAATTGTTTGCAGATTTGTAAGAAAATAAAAGTAAAGTTATATTAAAATATCTAACTTTACCTTTATTTACAATTTACTATAATATATAATTTATTATTAAGCAAAATTTATTTAAATCTTCTTAAATATTTATCCATTTTTTCAATAAATTCATCATTATCTTGAGTTTGTGTCATTTGACTAATTACTTGTTCAGTAACATCTGCAATTGGCATACTATTCATAGCTTTTCTTAATGCAAAAACAGTTTCTCTTTCTTGTGTAGTTAATAATAAATCTTCTCTTCTAGTTCCAGATTTATTAATATCAATTGCAGGAAAAATACGTTTTTCTGATAATTTTCTATCTAAGTGCACTTCCATATTACCAGTTCCTTTAAATTCTTCAAAAATAACATCATCCATTCTGCTTCCTGTATCAATTAAAGCTGTTGCTAAAATTGTTAAACTGCCACCATCTTCTATATTTCTAGCTGCTCCAAAAAATTTTTTAGGTTTATGAAGTGCAGCTGGATCAATACCACCAGATAATGTTCTTCCAGATGAAGGAATTACTAAGTTGTATGCTCTTGTAAGTCTAGTAATACTATCTAATAAAATAACAACATCTTTTCCGTGCTCTATTAATCTTTTTGCTCTTTCCAATACCATCTCTGCTACTTTTACATGATGTTCTGGTAATTCATCAAATGTAGAGTGAATTACTTGTCCTTTGATAGAACGCTTCATATCTGTAACTTCTTCTGGTCTTTCATCTATTAATAAAACTATTAATTCTACTTCAGGATTGTTTTGACTAATACTATTTGCAACCTTTTTTAGTAATGTTGTCTTACCTACCTTTGGCGGAGCTACAATCATACCTCTTTGACCTTTTCCAATTGGACACATTAAATCAATAATTCTAGTTGCATAATCTTTTTGAGTTGTTTCTAATTTAAGGCGTTGAGTTGGATATATGGGAGTTAACTCATCAAACCTTTTTCTTTTCATTGCCTTTTCAGGATGTTCTCCATTTACTTCACCTACAAAAATTAGAGAAGGAAATTTTTCACCTTCTTTGTATCTAGATATTCCTTTTATAATATCTCCTGTATCTAGTCTAAATCTTCTAATTTGAACCATTGATATGTATACATCTTTATCGCTTGATAAGAAGTTATCTCCTCTTAAAAAACCATATCCATCTGGTAGTATATCCAAAATTCCTTCTACAATTTCATCTCCTTCATTAGTTAATTTGTAGTCTACAATTGGTTCTCCATTTTCATTATATTGTTTTTCAATAGGTTCTTTTTTATCTGTTTCAAAATTATAATCAGAAGAATTATAATTTTGTGTTTCAGTTTTTGTTTTCCCTATAATTTGGCTTAAAACAACAATTAATTCTTCCTTTTTTAATTTTGATATATTTTTTATATTATTTTGTTTTGCTAATTCCTTTAATTCTGTTAATGTCATTTCTTCTAAATTTAACATTAAATACCTCCTATATTTTATATTTATTTTAATTTTTTGGGAATTTTTAGAATTAATTAACTTATTCAATTATAACATAATTTTAAGGATTTTAAAAGAAAATTTAGAAAAAAATGGTTACTATTTAATATTTTTCTAATTACACATCCTTAAAGCTTATATTTATATATTTTTTCATTTGTTTAAAACTATTGTCCTAAAAATATAAAAAAGAATATAATAAATTAGTATATTTATTACATTCCTTGATCTATATATACTCTTTCATTTGGATAATACATTTCTAATTTTTCTCTAGCAGTTTGCTCTATAAATTCTAATGAATTGACATCTTCTTTTTTCTTGGCAAGTTCTTCTTTTTGTTGTTTTTCTTCTTCAAGTTGTTGTGATAATTTTTCGCTTTCTTGACTATATTCATTTAGTATACTTTGTTGATTTAGTAAAGTAAAAACAAAATATATACCAATTAAAAATATTAGCAATCTCTTATATATTTTTTTCATAAGTTTATCTCTCTCCAATTCTTATACATCAATTACCTACGGATACTATACTTATATAATTCTACATTTTTATGAAAAATCCTTCAAATGTTTTTAATTTTTTACATTATTTTGAACTTTTTTATTATGATTTATTGTTTTAAAAAGATTTCTGGCTAAATTTGTAGAATTTTTTCTTATATTTATAATAACAAAAGAAATTGGCTTAAAAAATAATTTCTTTATAAACTTAAATAAATATTGAAAAGGAAGGCTTAACAACTTAAATATTTTTGATAATATATCTTTAAAAAAATTAATAATTTTTACATTTATTTTAATTATATATGAGCTAATTAACAACATATATAAAACAACTCCAATTCCAATGGCTAAAAACATAAATAATCTAATTTCACCGTTATTGAATAAGAATATAGAGTATAATATGATTGTTCCTGTTATAATCCAAAATAAAAAGTCTTCAATATATGTAAGCATATTGGTTGTTTTAAAAACTTTTCTTAATATTCTAAAAAAGTCAAAAATTACTCCAATTATTATTCCACATACTATAAAAATTAAAAATAAATATGCTTGATTTGTAACCATTATAAAATCTCCTTATGTAATATTATTTAAAAATTTTGCTAAGTAAATTCCCCTTTGTTTTTTCTGTGCCTTTACTTTCACTATAATTTAGTGAAGCAATCCCTCCTTCAACAATTACTTCTGATGTATCAATACTTAACTTATTAATTCTAAGATTTTCACCTTTAACTGTTAAAAGCCCGAGTTCTGTTTCTACTATAACTACCTGATCATCAAAGCTCAATACATCTAATACTCCAGAAATACTTAACTTTTCTCTATTTTCTAAAATTAAGTTTTGTATAACATTTGTATTTATTGTTTTCCTTTCTTCTATTGTCATATTCCCTACCTCCTATTTATCCTGCTAAATTATATATATTCAGAGTTTGTCTTATTTAGAACAAGAAATGCCTATATAAACATAAATTATAAATAATAAAACCAAAATTATATAAAAAAGAACACATAGCCAATATTTTTACTGGTAGTGCTCCTTTAATATTATTTATTTGTGTAAGATATAATTTTTAAGTTTTATTATTAAAAATAACATTATGAAATAAATTTACAGTATCATCTTCTAATATATTTTTAAATGTTATGCTTATTTTAGATTCAGAAACATCAAAACTAAGCATTTCTAGCTTTTCTTTTTTTATAATATTTAAAATATTTTGAATTATATCAACATTTCTAATTATGCCATTACCTACAATTGATATTCTAGAAATATCTTTCTTTATGATGCTTTTTATAGTATTTTCTTCTATTATGTCAGAAATTACTGTTCCAGGTTTATCATTAAATGTAGATTTTGTTATAATAGGAATTTTAAATTTATCACCTATTTCAACGCAGCGGTTGTGTAAAACTTTTGCACCTTCACTTGATATTTCTAACATTTCTTTATATGATAATGCTGATAATTTTTTTGCTCCTTTTGTCTTTTTAGGGTCTGTTGTATAAACACCATCAACATCTGAAAATATATAACAATTTTTTGCATTTAAAGCAGCCGCAATTGCCAATGCTGTTGTATCTGAGCCACCTCTTCCTAAAGTAGTAATATCCATTTTTTCATTTAATCCTTGAAAACCTGCTAAAATGACTATTTTTTTAGCTTTTAGTTCTTTTTCTATTCTTGATGTATCAATGGTTTCAATAATAGCATTTTGATTGGTGTTGTTTGTATAAATTCCTGCTTGCCATCCGTGTTAATGATATAGCATCATACCCCATACTGTTTAATAAAATGGCTAATTTAGCTATAGAAATTTGTTCTCCGCTACTTAATAATGAATCTAATTCTCTATCTACAATATTATTTGACAATTCCTTTGCTTCTTCAATTAGTTTATCAGTTGTTTTTCCTTGTGCTGATAATACAACTACAATTTGATGTCCCTTATCATATAAATCTGTAACTCTATTGGCGACTAGTTGTAATTTTTGATTGTCCGCAACTGAACTGCCACCAAATTTTAAAACAATTGTGTCCATTTTGGCCACCTCTTTTAATATAATATAGAGAGAAGATTTTATTAAAAAATCAACTCTCTATATTATATTCGTACAACTCATATTATGTTAAATTTTTGTATTTTTATTTTTTAAATATTCCTCTATAAATTTTTCTATATCTCCATCCATAACAGCTTCTACGTTTCCAACTTCATAACCGGTTCTATGATCTTTTACCATAGTATAAGGACAAAATATATAAGATCGTATTTGGCTTCCCCATGCAATGTCTTTTTGTTCCCCTTTTAAATCTTCAATTTTTTCTTTTTGTTCTTGTTCTTTTAAATTAATAAGTTTTGATTTTAGCATAAGCATAGCTGTTTCTCGGTTTTGTATTTGAGATCGTTCAGACTGACAAGCAACTACAATATTTGTTGGTATATGCGTAATTCTAACAGCTGAAGAAGTTTTATTAATATGTTGTCCGACCTGCACCGTGATGCCCTATAAGTATCAACTTTTAAATCATCTTGATTAATTTCAATTTCAATATCATCTGATATTTCTGGTAACACTTCTACAGATGCAAAGGAGGTATGTCTTCTTCCACCACTATCAAAAGGGGAAATTCTAACAAGTCTATGTACTCCCTTTTCGCTTTTGATATATCCATATGCGTTAGAACCTATTATTTCAAATGTTACACTTTTTAAGCCTGCTTCTTCACCTTCTAAATAATCAAGTTCTTTGACTAAATAATTATTTTTATTAGCCCATCTAGTATACATTCTATAAAGCATTTCAGCCCAATCTTGTGACTCTGTACCACCTGCACCTGGATGAATTGTAACAATTGCATTATTATTGTCGTATTTTCCGAGATAAAAGAATTTGTAATTCTAATTTTTCTATATCCTTTTCTACTTTTTTAGTATTTTTTAAAATTTCTTTTACTATTGTTTCATCCATTTCCAATAAAACTAATTCAGTTAACTCTTTTAAATTGATTATTTCATTTTTAACATTTTTATATTCTGTACATTTTGATTTTAATTCTTTTATTTTTGATAATACTATACTAGATTTTTTAGTATCATTCCAAAAATTTTCTTTCATAGTTTCTTTTTCTAAACTTGATAACTCTACTTCTAATTTAGTAATGTCAAAGAGACTCACCTAAATCTTGTAATTTTTTTTCTAAATCATTTAGTATTTTAGAATTTTCTTCTAGTTCTAACATGTTATCACTCCTTTTTATATTAATAAACAGATCGAATAAGTCTTTTAATGACCTTATTTTAAGTTTATTATTTATAATTTATACAATATCTTTTACATATTTTTCTATTATTTTATCTGGTAATTTCACATTAACATCTAATATAATGGCATAAATTAAATAATATTCCCATAATATTAATTCTTTTTCAGTTCGATTTTTTATTAGAGAATAATCTTTTAAATAATTTTTTAATGCATAAGCTTTATTTAATAAATTTTTTCCTTTAATTGTTCTCCTATAATTTTTATTAAAATATCTAATTTGTTCAACTATAATATATAATGCAATTAAAACAAAAATAGTAAAATAACCTATAATAAGAGGTGTAATTGTATTTAAAAAGAATGCTTTTCTTACAACACTATATTGAAATTTATCTGCTCTTATTTCACTATAATTATAAGAAAATGTATCATCATACATTATACTGTGATAATAATCATTTTCATCTTTTATTTCGTTTTCGTAAAGATTCATTATTTCATCATCATTTTTTAAACAAATATAAGCATGACCATCATCTTCTGGATATACATGATAATTATCAAGACAATATTGGTCTAGCCATACTGAAAAAGCAAAAAAGACAAATGGTATACAAATAGCAATAATTATTTTTATTATTCTAAATAATATACTTCCATTATTTTTAACAATATACTTATTTTTTAATGATTCTTCTTCAACTGCTTTTCTATATTGTGTTTTATCAAAATTATTATTTTTAACAAGATTTAAAACCATTTTTTCACTTTCTAATAAACTAGAATTATCTTTATTTGTACATCGAAAACTCTTATTTATTTCTTCTATGTAGCCGGTATGCTTTAATTTCATAATAGTAGCTGAAATGCACTTTTTAAAGTCTAATTCAAATGTAGAAACAAACATTATAATACTAGGACAAATTTTATCTAAGTCACCTCTATAATAAATATAATCTTCATCTCGTTTTATAATTGCATTCTTTCTAACTCTAATTGAATAAAAAATCATTTTTAAAAAATGAAAAGCTATAATCCAGATAAATGGTGTGAACATAAAAATTAATCCAGAATATATTATATAGTCTCCACTATAAAACATATATTCTGATGAATAATATTCTTCAAAGTTAAACGGTTCTATTTTAAAAACTAAATTTAAGATAATATATGTAAGAGAAATTACAACAAGCAATATATTTAGGAATATCTTGCTTGATTTTTTTATTGTAACTCTATTTGATATTTGAATTATTTTAATTATTACTGGTATTAACATTAATCCTATTATTAATCCCATTTTAATTTTCCCCCATTTATATTTTTTTATATATTTATTTTACATCTGTATTTTTTATTTATTCATTTTCTTTTTCAGTTGCTTCTTTTATGTCTATTCCTTTTAATCTGTTTGCTATTTTTATAGTAATTTCATCTATGCCTTCAATATTTTTTTGTGCTTTTTTTAATTCTCTTCCTAAATCTTGTGTGCTTTTTGTTCTTTTACTTCTATATTCTGAATTTTCTTCTTCATAAGCATATTTTTCTAATAATTCTTGCTTTTTTATTCCATATTGTTGTTCAAAATGTTTTTGATCTATAAATAGATTTCTATAATTTGTTTCATCTATTTCTATCCCTTTTTCCTTTAGAAATTGATATCTTGCATAACTTAACTTTGTGCTTTGCATTAAAATTGAGGGAACCTTTACAGATATTGAATGCAGATTAATCGAATCATAAAATTCTATTTTTTGTTTAATATTTTCTATGCTTAATCCATATATTGATGGGAATTGCTTTGTAATCTTTATTACTTCTTCTTGCATATATCCTAAAGACCTCAAAAATTTATAATTTTCTTTAACTTTTTTTATTAACGTTTCTCGTTTTAAATTTACTAAACCAAATTCATTTACTATCTCCTCATAATCTTCTTTTCTATATCCGATTTCCTTAAATAATTTTGATAATTCATCCACCTATATTTTTTTCCTTACTTTAAATATCATTAAATATTTTCTATCTAAATAAATATCATTATCTTTAATAATTATATTTATTCATTGTGTATTTGTCAATCAATTTTAAAATTTGATTTAAAAGAATTTTAAAAATATAGAGCTATGTTTCCATAGCTCCTTTAAACTATATATGCTTCGTAAAAACTTCTTTTTTCCAACTGCTGAATCCTATACGTTTAATATACGGTTTACATTTTCATTCATTTGTTTAAATACTTTATCCATTACTTTTTTATCTTCTTCACTTATATTATCACATATTAAATCTATAAATTCTTTATTCTTTATATTTGTTTCTTTTAAGACTGGTTTAGTTTTATTTGTTAGTTTTAAATGAATAATTTTTTTATTTTTATCATCAAAGTATTTTGTTATGTATCCTTTTTTGGTTAAATTTTCTATTGAATAAGATACATGTGATTTTGTGAATAAAAGTTCGTTTACAATATTAGTTGCTGTATCATCTGTATTTTCATCTAAAAAATTTATTATATTAAGTTCATTACTTGTTAAATTATACTTTTTTACTATATCTGCAAAAATTTTATTTTTAGCTTTTCTTAATAGTTGGCTTTGCTTAATTACTTTCATACTAAATTTCATTCCTTTCTCGCTTCGCTCAAAGGCACACATAGATATGAAAGCCTTGAATTTGAAGCATT
>CANQVM010000032.1 GCA_947627265.1 uncultured Clostridia bacterium
TTAAATTTTAAAATTACAATTTTATTAAAAATATTGAAAACCCCAGAAAAAAATATCTGGGGTTTGTCAATACTCTGGAAAGTCTAATGTAATTAGACTTTTTTTATGATTTTTACAAAAATTTATAAAAACTATTTATCAATATGAGATTATTTGCTATAATTAAAGCTGTGAAAAAAGTAAAATAAAAATTAGGTTTGGAGGGATAAAACAAATGAAAAATCTAAAAAACAATAAAAAAGGTATAACACTTATTACCTTAATAATAACCATTATAGTGTTACTTATACTTGCTGGTATTGCAACATATAGTGGAAGTGAAATAATAAAAACTGCAAATTTGACTTCATTTACAACACAAATGAAAATTATGCAAACACAAGTAAATGAGTTATACCAAAAATACAAAGACAATGATAAAGTAAAAATAGATGAAATAACTTATTATGGAAAAGAAAATAATGATGAAGAAGAAAAAACAATATTAAAAATTGGAGAACAACTAAAAAACGATCAAAAACAATTATTAGAGAGATTATCAAATGATGAAAGTTCAGGCGTTGAATCTTCTAGTATAGAAGGGTATCGATATTGGAATAAAGATTTAATACAAGATTTAAAAATTGAAGGTATTGATCGAGAGTTTTTAGTAAATATTTCTAAAAGAAGCATTGTAAGCTGTGAAGGACTAAAGTATGATGATAATATATATTATACTTTAGAACAAATACCAAATAATTTATACAATGTGCAATATAATGAAAAAGATGCAGATCCTACATTTAGTATTTCTAAAGAACAATTAAGTGATGGTAAATGGAAGATAAATATTTCTGATATTGAATATGAAACAGGATATATAAATAAATGGAGTATTATGTATAAATTAAATCAAGAGGAAAAATGGAATACTACAGAAGATTTAAACTTTACAGTAACAAAAAAAGGTGCATATAATATAAAAATTGCAAATGATAATTATGAATCTGAAGAACAAAAAGTTTATATTGAAACTCCTATAGATGCACCAGAAGAGAATGGTCAAGAATTTTCGAGAGCAAATGGAAAAATAGATATACAATTTTTGAAAGGAACCAGTTACAACATTGGACAAGCAAACCCACCTAAAATAGAAAGCAAAGATATGATACCTGTTAATTGGAATGGAACAAATTGGGTTGTAACAGATGAAAAAGATTGGGATTATAGCTATGGAGAAACTGATTCAACAAAAAAATGGGCAAATATTATGTTAAAAGATACATTGGAATTAGATGGAATGGATAATAATAAGGTGAAAGCATCTACTATAGCAGATATGAAAGGAAAAAATGTAACAAAAGAAGGAAGTATGTTTGTATGGATACCAAGATATGCTTACAAAATAACATATTATGATAATTCATCAAAAGAAGAAGGAACAGAAATTGGATATAGTGATGCAAGAGGATTGGTAGACAAACAAGGAAGAACACCAAACGAAATAAACAAACCAGTAACAAGTATAGCAGTAGGGGATAATTATAGACCACATCCTGCATTTGAGGACAATAATAGCACAAGTGGTAGTGTAAAATATTCACAGGGAGAATGGAGCACAAAATTAACAGGAATATGGGTAGGAAAATTTGAAACTACAGAAAAAGTAAATGAAAAGATAACAATAAGTCCAAATAAAACCAGTTATATTTCACAAACGATAGGAACTTTTTATACAGATGCACAAAATTTAAATATAGCAAATAGTCATATGGCAAAAAATAGCGAATGGGGAGCAATGGCATATCTAACAGAAAGTAAGTATGGAAGAAATGGAGAAAGTGTAAGTATAAATACAAATGCTGAGTTTATAACAGGGGCAGGAGATTATAAAACAAATGTATTACAAAGTACCACAGGAAATATTTATGGAATTTATGATACTGTTGGGGGAGCATATGAATGTACAGCAGGATATATATCAGACAGTTCACAAGATTATGGAAATTCATTTGCATCTACAGATAGCACTAAAAACAATAAAACAGAAAGTACTAAATATGTAACTGTATATGAAATGTCTGAAGATGATAAGTATACAAATAATTATAATAAAAATATTAATCAAGTATTTGGAGATGCGACTATAGAAATTTCAACGCAAGGAAGTGGATTAAATTCATGGCATTCATCTAATTCCTACTTTGTAGGTTTTAATGAGAATATAAATCAACCATTTTTTGAACGTGGGGGTAGTTATTCAAGTAATCGGTAAAGGACTATTCTATTTTTCTTATAATACGGGAAATATAAGTTCTAGTAATGGCTGCCGTGTATGCCTCGTAGTAGAATAAATTATATGTGTTTCATATTTTAAAACTTTACTTTTATGGCAAATTGCTATATAATATACAAAAATAAAACCAAAGGAGAGATATAAATGCAAGAAAATAAAAATCAAAACAATCAAACAGAAGAAGTAGATATTAATCATTTAATGCAAATTAGAAGAGATAAATTAAAAGAATTACAAGAGGAAGGAAAAGATCCTTATGAAATTACAAAATTTAATAGAACAAATACAGCAGGAGAAATTAAAGCAAATTATGATAAATTTGCTGAAAAAGATGTAACAGTTGCAGGAAGAATTATAGCAAAAAGAATTATGGGAAAAGCATCTTTTTGCACAATTCAAGATTGTGATGAAAAAATTCAAAGTTATGTTAGTATTAACGACTTAGGAGAAGAAAGTTATAAAGAATTTAAAACATGGGATATAGGAGATATCATTGGAATTACTGGATTTGTATTTAAAACAAGAACAGAAGAAATATCGATACATGCAAAACAAGTAGTATTACTTTCAAAATCATTATGCCCATTACCAGAAAAATTTCATGGATTAAAAGATCCAGATTTAAGATATAGACAACGTTATACAGATTTAATTGTAAATCCAGAAGTAAAAGAAACATTTTTATTAAGAAGCAAAATAATAAGTAATGTACGTAAGATATTAGAACAAGAAGGGTATTTAGAAGTTGAAACGCCTATATTAAATACAATTTCAGGTGGAGCAACAGCAAGACCATTTATAACACATCATAATGCATTAAATATTGATATGTATTTAAGAATAGCACTAGAATTAAACTTAAAAAGATTAATTGTAGGGGGATTTGATAAAGTTTATGAAATAGGTAGAGTATTTAGGAATGAAGGAATGGATATTAGACATAATCCAGAATTTACAATGCTTGAACTATATGCTGCATATCAAGATTATCATGATATGATGGATATAGTAGAAAAGATATTTTCACAAACATCAAAAGAAGTATTAGGAACAACAAAAGTAACATATCAAGGACAAGAAATAGATTTAGCTCCAGGATGGAAGCGTATTAGTATGATAGATGCTATAAAAGAAGTAACAGGGATAGATTTTAATGAAATACAAAGCGATGAAGAAGCAGTAGCATTAGCAAAAGAAAAAAATATTGAAATACCTGACAAAACAAAAGAAACAAGAGGAGATGTAATATCTCTATTCTTTGATGAATATGTAGAACAAACACTAATTCAGCCAACATTTGTATATGATTATCCAGTAGAGATATCACCACTTGCTAAAAAAAGCTCAAAAGATAAAAGGCTAACAGAAAGATTTGAAGTATTTATATGTGGAAGAGAATATGGAAATGCTTTTTCAGAATTAAATGATCCTATTGACCAATATGAAAGATTTAAAAAACAAGTAGAGGCAAGAGAAGCAGGAGATGAAGAAGCAGGTATGATGGATGATGATTATATTCATGCATTAGAAATTGGTTTACCACCAACAGGGGGATTAGGTATAGGAATTGATAGATTGATTATGCTTTTAACAGATGCCACATCTATTAGAGATGTATTATTGTTCCCAACAATGAAACCATTGAATTAGAACATTTATGTGCAGATGAGATTATGATAGTATTAAACATGATATAGAATTATAAATTAATTGTAAAAACAATTACATTATATTGTGACACAGAAAAGAATTTTATAAGGAATAAAATTAAAGGAGTTCTTAATGAAAGAAAACTATTTAGATAAAATTAAATATGAAAAAATTGGTGAAACTAAGGATTCTAAAGAACGTCAATTAAACTGGAATATTGCATTTGGATTGCAAGCAGTAGATAATCTTACACCTTCTAAATATATGGTAGATTTAGCAACTGAAAATATTGTTGGTAAGAAAAGTTATGAGGTTGTTGAAGAACAAGTAAGAAAGTATTATGAAAATGCTGACAACAAAAAAACAGATAAAAGTGAAAGACAAGCAGATGAAGTGTCAGTAAAAATAGTAAAAATATTAAATGATAATGCATTTACATTTAATTATTTAACATTGAAACAATATCATAAAAAGTTATTTGAAAACATAGATATAGGAATCGATGAAAAATACATTGGAGAATTTAGAGATTATAACATTACAAAAAAAGAGTCAATTTTAAATGGAGAATCAGTACAATATGCAGATTATTCTATGATTGAAGAAACTTTAAAATATGATTTTGAAGAAGAAGCAAATCAAAGATACACAGAAAAAACAGAAAGAGAAAAATTAGAAAGATTATGCAAATTTACAGCACACATTTGGCAATTACACCCTTTTGGTGAAGGAAATACAAGAACTACTGCTCTATTTATACAAAAATATTTGAAGAGTAAAGGTTTTGATGTTAATAACGAACTATTCAAAGATAATTCATTGTATTTTAGAAATGCTTTGGTTAGAGCAAATTATAGCAACATTTCAAAGGGAATTGAAGAAAATAACAAATATTTAATAATGTTTTTTGAAAATTTACTATTTAATAAAAATAATAAATTAGATAATGCAGAACTTAAATTATCTAATAAATTTTAAAGAAGTTTAATAAATTTAATGGCATAGCATTAAATTAGCATTTTTTGAAAGTAAAAAAAAGTCTAAACAATGTTAACCAAGCAAATTACAACGAATTTGTGTGTTTTCTCAATGAAACCATATTCTGTCAAATAATGAAAATCTTTCATATAGATTGTTGACAATAGAACAAATAGAGTATAATTAAAAGATATTTATATAAAGGAGTGAGATGTATGAAAAAGATAAACGATTTTTGCGAGAAATATAATTCTGCTATATGGTGTATAGTAGCAGCTTTATGGTTTTTTATAGAATATTTTACTATGGAAACAAAAGTTGAATCTATATTATATTCTGGAATTTTTTGGGTATTTTTTTCTATAGAAGAATTTATTAGAAGTTATAAGAAAAAATAGAATAATTATAAAATTCAAATCATAAATTGTATGACACAGGAAAGAAAAAAATTTTATAAAAAAATAATTAAGTTAAGATATGATATAATAAAATAAATTTACAATAAACTAAATAAATTTTAATAAGTCTTAATAAATTGGGTAGAGTAGCATTAGAATAACGTTATTTGAAAGTTTAAAAAAGTATTAACAATAATGGGAGATTAATATGCAAAATAAAAGGATAATATTTATAACAATTATTACTATAATATTAATTGCAATAACATCATTATGTATAGTTATATTAAAAAATAACAAAGAAGAAATATATACAGGACCTCAATTAAAATTAGTTGCAAAATATGGAGGAAGCGGGATAGCAGGACAAGACTTAGGCAGTGGAACGAATAAGAAAATATATAATATTGATAAAGGAGATAAGTTTTATGAACCATGTGCAGGAGGAATATGGGAACTTAACTATTCAAATACAAATGTAACTTCTGAAGAAAAAGAATATTTTCAACCAAAGTTTATTCTTGAGATTGTTGACTTAATGGAAAATAGTGTAATAATTAAAAATAAAGATAAAATTTATAATATAAAATATAATGAAGAATTTGGTATATCTTCAGAATATACTGTGTTTGATGGAATAAATTATTCTTATATTATAAAAATAACAAATTATAAGTAATATAATAAAACAAGTTTATAAAAAACTAAATAAAGCTTAATAAGTTTTATTTAAGGTAAAAGGGAGAAATTAGAATGTTCAATTTTTCATTTGATAAAAGAATTATATATATATTAATAGGAATAATAGTATTATCTAATATAATGACATATATTAATAATCCAAGTGCTTTATTTGCATTATTAGCCAGTATTCCAGGAGTATTATTAGCAATTACATTCCATGAATTTGCACATGGATTTGTAGCATATAAATTAGGAGATAATACAGCAAAGAATGAAGGCAGATTAAGCCTAAATCCATTTGATCATTTAGATCCAATTGGATCTCTTATGTTATTATTTGCAGGATTTGGATGGGGAAAGCCTGTACCTGTAAATCCAAGAAATTATACAAGAAAAATATCAATGGAAAAAGGAGAAGCAATTGTTTCTGCCGCAGGGCCAATGATGAATTTTTTACTAGCTATTATATTTACTTTTATTTATTTTGCACTCTACAGATTTTCAGGTGTAGAATTTCTATCTTCAACAATTGGTCAAATTATTATGTTATTAATTAATGTTTCTATATCTATAAATATAGGATTAGGTGTGTTTAATTTAATACCATTACCACCTCTAGATGGATCAAAAATAATTATGCCATTTTTACCATATAAAGCAAAACAATGGTTTGTAAATAATGAGCAAATATTTTCTATTATATTTGTAATATTATGGATAACAGGAATTGCAGGAACAATTATATCACCAGTAATTAATGGAATAACATCAGGTATTTTAAATTTAGGACATATTATAATAGGATAAAAAATAGGTTTTAAATATTCAATTATTTAAGCTATTCAAGATCTATTCTTAAAAATTAAATATATAAAAAGTTTAAAATATACAATGAAAGGATATGTTAGACAAAGTACTAACAAAAGCAATAAAAAATGAAAAAAGATATAATAACAATGCGGAATTGAATCAAGTTGTGATGAAACTTCGGTAGCAATAGTAAAAAATGGTAGAGAAATTTTATCTAATATAATTGATACACAAATACCAATCCATGAAAAATATGGTGGAGTTGTACCAGAAATAGCATCAAGAAACCATATTGAAGCAATATCAAGGGTAAGTAAAAAGGCTATTAAAGAAGCAAAAATATCTTTTAATGATATTGATGCAATTACTCCAACATATGGGCCAGGTTTAGTGGGGGCATTATTAGTTGGATTATCTTATGCGAAAGCATTAAGTTTTGCAATTAATAAACCACTAGTGGGAGTTAATCATATAGAAGGACATATTGCATCAAATTATATTACATATAAAGAATTAGAGCCACCTTTTATTTGTGTTATGATGTCAGGTGGAAATACACAAATTGTGTATGTAAAAGACTATGTAACATTTGAAGTACTCGGAAAAACAAGAGATGATGCAATACGGAGAGGCTTTTGATAAAGTAGCAAGAGTAGTAGGTCTTGGATACCCAGGTGGACCAAAAGTAGATAAATTAGCTAAAGAAGGACAAGCATCTATTGAATTACCAAAAACTCATTTTAATGGTGATACATTAGATTTTAGTTTTAGTGGAATAAAAACAGCAGTTATTAATATTTCTCATAAAGCTCCAGATATTAACAAAGCTAACTTGTGTGCGAGCTTTGAAAAAAATGTAACAGAAACATTAATGGAAAATGTAAAAAAAGCTATTGAAAAAACAAATATAAAAAAAGTAACTTTAGCAGGAGGAGTTTCAGCAAATTCATATATTAGGGAGGCATTTTTACAACTTGAAAAAGAAAGTATTAAAGTTTATATGCCAAATTTAAAATTATGTACAGATAATGCTGCAATGATTGCTTCAGCAGGTTACTACAATTTTATTTCAGGCAAGCAAGACAATTTAAATTTAAATGCTATACCAAATTTAAAATTATAAGGAGAAAATGATGTCAATATACACAATAGGAGATTTGCATTTATCTTTTAAAGAAAACAAACCAATGAGTATATTTGGTTGCAACTGGGAAGGGCATGAAGAAAAGATAAAAAAAAATTGGATAGAAAAAGTAGAAGACAAAGACTTGGTAGTACTACCAGGTGATTTTTCATGGGCTACTTATTTAAAAGATACTGATAAGGACTTTCAATATATAAATAATTTACCAGGAAAAAAACTCCTATTAAAGGGAAACCACGATTATTGGTGGTCAACAGTAACTAGTATGAGAAATTTTTTAAAAGAAAATAAATTCGAAAATATTGATTTTATTTATAACAATTCTTATGAATTTGAAGATTGCATCATAGCAGGAACAAGAGGATGGGTACAGTCTGAAAATATAGAAGATAAAAAAATTATAAAAAGAGAGGTATTAAGGTTAGAAATATCAATTCAAGATGCAATTAAAAAATACGGAAATAAAAAAGAAATTATAGTATTTATGCATTATCCACCTACTAGTAAATTAAATTTAATAAAAAATGAAACAAATCAATTTATACAAATTATGCAAAAATATAATGTAAAAAGCTGCTATTACGGTCATTTACATAGTACATCTATTCAAGAGGCTGTTGAAGGTTTATTCTATGGAATTAATTTTAAATTAGTTAGTGCAGATGGACTAGATTTTAAATTATATAAAATAAAATAAAAATTATTAAAGCATATAAAAGTTCTAAAAGGAGAATATAGATGGTTGATTTAAACAAAGATGTAAAATATATAAAAGGAGTAGGACCCACAAGAGCATTATTATTAAATAAATTAGGAATATTTACATTGAAAGATTTAATTACCTATTATCCAAGAACATATGAGGATAGAAGCAAACCAAAATATATTTGTGAATGCGAAGATGGAGAGGAAGCTTTAATTGAGGGAATTGCTTGTAGTAAATTAACCAATGTAAGATTAAAAGGGAAAACAATGCAAAGATTAACAATCAAAGATGAAACAGGATCTGCAATTCTTACATGGTTTAATCAAACATATTTAAAAAATAAATTTGATATTGGTTATAAATATAAATTTTATGGAAAAGTAAATAAAAAGACAGGTAGAGTAATGATGAACTCACCTGTATTTGATATAGAAGAAAAAAATCAAAATACAGGTAGAATTATACCTATTTATCCATTAACTTATAATTTATCACAAAATGCTTTAAGAAAAATAATGGAATCAGCAATAAAAGAGGTGTATGGAAATTTAGAAGAAACTTTACCAACATATTTATTAAAAGAGTATAAACTAGAAAATATAAATGGAGCAGTATATAAAATTCATTTTCCAAATGAATTTAGTGATTTTAATATAGCAAGAAATCGTTTAGTATTTGAAGAACTATTATCTGTGCAATTGGCACTATTACAAATAAAAAACAATTATATAAATGAAGAAAAGGGAATTGAATTTAACAAAGAAGTAAAAATGTCAGATGTAATTAATACACTACCATTTAAACTTACAAAAGCACAACTAAGAGTATTAGAAGAAATTGATAATAATATGGAATCTAACAAACAAATGAATAGATTACTACAAGGAGATGTAGGATCTGGAAAAACGGTAATTGCTATGTGTGCAGCTTATAAAGCAGTAAAGTCAGGATATCAAGCAACAATTATGGCTCCAACAGCAATACTTGCTACACAACATCTAGAAAATTTTAAAAATATATTAAATAATTTAAATATAAAATGTGAACTTCTTATATCTGGAATTACAAAAAAGAAAAAAGATGATATATTAGAAAGATTAAAAAATGGAGACATAGATATACTAATTGGAACACATGCTATTATTGAAGAAAATGTTGTTTTTAAAAATCTAGGGTTAGTAGTAACTGATGAGCAACACAGGTTTGGAGTAAAACAAAGAACAAAAATAGCACAAAAAGGTAAAAATCCAGATGTATTAGTTATGACTGCAACTCCTATACCACGTACACTAGCACTTATATTGTATGGTGATTTAGATATTTCAATTATAGATGAATTACCACCAAACAGAAAGCAGATTGAAACATTTGCTGTTAGAAAAAATATGACAGATAGAATAAATAATTTTATAAGAAAACAAATAAAAGAAGGAAGACAAGCATACATAGTATGTCCATTAGTAGAAGAAAACGAAGAAATGGACCTAAAATCAGTAGAAAATTTATATGAAACATACAGTAAAGAAATTTTTCCAGAATACAGAGTTGAATATTTACATGGAAAAATGAAAACAAAAGACAAAGATGCAATTATGGAAAAATTTAAAAATAAGGAAATTGATATTTTAATTTCTACTACTGTAATAGAAGTAGGTGTTGATGTTCCGAACAGCAATATTATGGTAATTGAAAATGCCGAAAGATTTGGGCTAGCACGGATTACATCAATTAAGAGGTAGAGTAGGAAGAGGAGAATATCAATCATACTGTATTTTAAAATATGAAGGAAAAAACGAAACAGTTAGAAAAAGAATGAAGGTAATGTGTGAAACGAACGATGGGTTTATTATATCAGAAAAGGATTTGGAACTAAGGGGCGCAGGAGATTTTTTTGGAACAATGCAACATGGACTACCTGAATTTAAAATAGCAAATTTATTTGAAGACATTGAAATATTAAAAATGGTGCAAAGTGTTTCAATAAAAATATTATCAGAAGATCCAAAACTACAAAAAGAAAAAAATAAATTATTGAAAGAACTAATAAAAGAAAAGTTTACAAACAGGATAGAAATATAAAAATATATTTACTAATTTTAAATTTATATAGCTATTTTTAATAACTTTTTAAGTAAGCTCATATATTTTTCATAAAATCACATTGACTTTTTTTGCTTTAAATAGTATATTATAGTCGTATAAAATAAAAGGATGTTGATTTATATGTTTCAAATAATTATAAAATTAGTAGCTGTAGTACTACTACTTATTGGTGTAATATTAATATATGATGCAAGAATAATAACTAAAAATTTTTTTGGATTTGGAGATCAAAACGAAGCAACAAGCGGTCTTAAAATTTTAGGATTTATTATTACGATTATAGGAGGATTAATTTTCTATTTTAACCTATAAATTATGCAAAATCACTTGACAATGGAAATAAAAATATGCTATTATATTCATTGTTAGGTAAAAATGCGGATGTGGCGGAACTGGTAGACGCGCTGGTCTTAGGAACCAGTGCCAACGGCGTGGGGGTTCGAGTCCCTTCATCCGCACCACAGTAAGAAAAGAGACTTTTATTCAGTCTCTTTTTTTATACTATTTTTTATAAAATTAATGCAATAGTAATGCAATAGCTTTTTAGTTTATTTTTTTCATTTGTTCTTCCATAAATTCTAAAGAAACAGAAGTATATATATTATCAGTTATGGTACTTCCTTCAACATGTCCTACCATTGATTGAATAACTACTAAAGGAATACCTTTTTCTTGGCATCTTGTAATGAATGTATGTCTCAATTTGTGCGTTGTTAAATCTTCTACAATGTTTAAGTTATTAAGAAAATTGTTTATTCTCCTTGGTAAAATCAAAGAACCTTGATTATAATCCCAAAATAATAAATTGTTAATATTAGTAATCTTTTGATGCAAAATGTCAGTAATAATTTTTTTAGTTGTAGGTGTCATTGGAAAAGTACGTTTACCTTTATCTATACCAGTTTTTCGATTATATGTTTTAGTATGTTCTCCTAAAAAATATATTCCTTTTTTCCTTGTTAATGTTCTATACACGGTTATTGTATTTTTTTCTAAATCTATGCAATCTTTTGACAATGCTAAAATTTCACTTATTCTCATTCCAGTATTCAATTGTAATAATACGATATTTTTATATTGTTCTTTATTTGATACATTATTCAAACATTCAATAAGTTTTGTTTCTTCTTCTGTTGTTAAAGCATTAATTTCTTTATTTTTTTTACTAGAAATAGGTTTTATCAATGTTTCATCATTCATTGGATTAAATATTATCTTTCTTCGAGACACAGCAATATAAAATGTTTTATATAACAATAGCCAAATTTTCTTAATTGAACTATTAGAATAATCTCTAATTCTATCTTTTGCCAATTCAATATCATCAACTGTTATTTTTTGTATGGGTTTATTGATAAAATTATTGCAAGTTCTTTTTATTTGTTCAATTGTTCTTAAATCTCTATCATAAGATGAATCTCCAATCAGATTATCCTTATATTTTTGCTCAATATGTTTTTCTAATATTTCAATGAAAGTATCTTTGTTTTTTCCAATATAAGTACCATTATCTAATTTACTTTGTACCTCTGTAACTCTTTTCTTAAAAGCAGTATAACTTTCATTTTTCCTTTGTGTCATTGTTTGCCTTTTCCCATTAGGTTCTACATATTGATAAATCCATTTTTGCAATTTTTCACTAAAATATAAACTTCCATTCCCATTACCAACTTGCTTTGGTTTTCCATTTTTTTGTTTCTTTTCTTTTTCCATAAAAATAACTCCTTTCAATTTCCTCGAAAAGAGTTGCATTTTATATACAAATATAGTATAATAAAAGTACAAATCATTCGAGGTTTGTTTGACTTATGATAGTGTGTTATATTTGCGAGACAGCACACTATCTTTTTATTTGTTAAATTCCATTTTGCCTACATATTTACCTATAACTTGTATTCTTGTATCTTTTGTATATATTTGCTGTTTAAAACTATCATCTGTGCTTTCAGGTGTTAAAACAATAATATCATTTTGTTTAGAGAAATGTTTTAATGTAGCATTATCTCCATTTACAAGAACAACGGCAATTTCTCCATTTTCAACAGTTTCTTGTTTGTGTATAAGAGCAAAAGCACCATTTCGTATAACCTTATTCATTGACTCTCCGTTAATTCTCAAAAAGTAGTGTTCTTCTGGGTTTATTATTCCCATAAGTTCTGGGTCAAGTGGGAAATAACCATCTAAACATTCTTCCGCCCAATTAGGTTGTCCTGCACTTATTTGTCCATAAACAGGACACATATAATATTTATTAGGTTGATTTGCCATAGAAATATATTGTTTTAAAATATTGAAATCTTTTTTTGAAATATTTTCTTTCATAGCAATAGATTGCTTATGCATAGGAACATCATATCCCATAAGCCAAGCTTCATCTACATTTAAAGCATTAGCTATAAGAGTTAAGTTGTCTTGTTTAGCTTCATATTTGCCATTCATATATCCACTTATTAGAGATTTACTTATTCCTGTTTTATTAACTAAATCAATCGCTAACATATTATTATATGAAAGTGCCTTTGATAATCTGTTTTTAAAACTATCTTTCATAATCTACCTCCAACAATTAGTATTATAAACTATAATCAAGTTAAAGTCAAGTATTTTAAAACAAAAAAATATTTAAGTTAAAAAAAACTAAACTTTTTTTAAAAAAGTATTGACAATGATTTTTTTTTTTGATAGACTAACATCAGTCAAGAAAAACTGAACTGAAAGAAGGTGATAAAATGATAAAAGAAAAGATTATATACAACTATGACAAACTAAAAGGAAGAATAAGAGAAAAAAGACTGACATGTAAAGAATTTGCAGAGGGAATAGGAATTTCTGAAACAGGATTATATAACATATTTAATAATAAATATTGTTTTAGACAAGATAATATTGATAGAGGTAAGAAAATTTTAGATATTCCTGATAGCGAAGTATGGCTATATTTTTTTAATCATTAAGTCAAGAAAAACTTGACAAATAGGAGGTGATACCAATGAAAATACTTATTAAATGCAAAGGAAAAGACTTAATGAAGGAATTAGCAAAAATTAAATAGAAAGGGGGAAAAGAAAATGGCAAAAGAAATAATGACAGTTCAAGATATTGTAGAAGAATTTGGAATAGCAGAGCCAGCAGTATATAGAATATTTAAAGACCCAGAGCTTCCAGTTCAAGCATATACTAAACCTATGTTTGTTTTAAGAAGTAAATTGCTAGAATATTTTGAGACAAGACATGATGATTTAATTTGGAATCCAAGAATTAATTTAGGAGGAAGAACAAATGATTAGTTATTATCAAAACTTATTAAAAGAACTAAAGAAACAAAGCAGATGTGATTTTATTTGCAACTGGCACGAGAAAACTTTAAATAAGATGAAACTTAATTTAATTTTAATTAAGGAAGGAGGAAGAAATATATGAAATTTTTATTCAGTAAAAAATCAAAACAAATTGAAGATTTATCAGAAAAAGTAAATAGACTTAATAGGCAATTATATTATAACAAAAAAGATGATATCAATGATTTTATTTCAATCTTAGAACAAATCCAAGAAACAAATAATCAAAACCTACAATGGAAAAAAAGACAATGCGTTATTAATAATGAAATTGATTTAGCATTAGAAAACTACAGAAATAAAATATTAGAACTAGATATTAACGCTTAAATAAATACCTAGTTCAAGACTTTTAAATATATGAATTTATATAAATATTATACACTAATACAGAAAATAAGTCAAACAAATTCTTATGAAAGGGAAATATGAGATATGGATTATTTAGATTTAGAAGCAGAAAGATTAAAGTTAGACCCACAAGAAGCAAAGGTTTGCTTAAAGTGTGATAGATGTAATGCTGAAATTTATGAAAATCAAGAATATTATCTTTACGAAAGAGATTGCCTTTGTGAACAATGTTTTGATGAAATTCAATCAGATGAAAAAAAAGAATGTGAACGAATTGCAGGTGAAGATAATGGAGATTAAAGAAATGTCGAATGAACAACTTGTAAGATATTACATTTGCACAAAAAGAGAATTAAAAACAATGCAAAGTACAATAAAACAATATGAAGATGAACTAAACAAAAGATTTGATAATGGTATTTTAGTAGAAAGAAAGGAAGAAGAAAATGGATAACTTGGATATTTATAACAAAGTAAAAGAAGTTCCTCAGAATGCACAAAAAACAATACAAGGTGGAAGATTAAATGGAATGACAGATATAAACCCTATGTGGAGAATTGAAAAACTAACAGAGCAATTTGGTGTGTGTGGAATTGGTTGGTATTATGAAATATTAAATAAAGAAATTATAGAAGGTGCAAATAGCGAACAAATAGCAATAGTAGATATTGCATTATATATAAAAAATGGCGAAGAATGGTCGAAACCAATACAAGGGACAGGAGGAAGTTCATTTGTAGCAAAAGAAAGAAATGGACTTTATACAAGTGATGAATGTTTCAAAATGGCTTTAACAGATGCTTTATCAGTTGCTTGTAAGTCATTAGGATTTGGTGCAAATGTATATTGGAATAAGAATGATAGTAAATATAATAAACCACAAAATACATATCAAAAGCCAGTACAAAAACAAGTAGAACAAGCTCCAAGGCTAATTTCAGAAGCACAAAGGAAAAGATTATTTGCAATAGCTAACGGAAACAATGAAGTAGCAAAACGAGTTTTAGAAAGACATGGATATGAAAAAACAGAACAAATAAAAATAACTGATTATGAAAAAATCTGCGATGAAATAGAAGCAGAAATAAGTTTATAGGAGGGATTTAATTATGAAATTTAGAATTAGTCAAGATTGTGATTATGTAAGTGGATATTTAAGATATGGACATCTTGAAGGAGAAATAGAAGTAGATAGCAAAGAAGAATTAAAAAAAATGATAAAAGAAAATCCGAAAGAACTTAGAGATTATATGAGTTTAATAGTAGATGATTATGAAGTAAATGACTATAGTGAAGGTGATAATCCAATACAATTTGAAGAAATCAAGGAGGATAACTAATGAATATATCAGGTGAAGCAAGAATTTTAAAAGATGATAGAGGTATTTATAAAACAACACTTGTTAGTACAGATACCAACAAAGAAACTGGAGAAGAAGAAAAAATATTTATGAAAATAAATATTGGTTTCAAAAAAGGTGTTGAAGTAAAAAATAAAACAAAAATAAACATAACAAATGGTTTTATTACATTTTTTAGAATTGATACTGGAGAAATAAGAGAAGATGGGAAACCAAATTATAAATACTTCCCAAAACTCGTGATATTGGATTTTGAGGTACTTGAAGATGGTGTAGATGAAGTTTATTCTTCTAAACCTAAAAAAACCGTAGAAAGCAATTTTAGCGATGATACATTTGGTGAATATTATCCAGATACATATTCAGAAGAGACATTACCATTTTAATAAAAACAACTAGGGTGGACAAAAGAAACAAAGTCTACCCTTTAATAACATAGGAGGAAATTATGGCTAAGACTAACTATAAACCAGCAAGCGAATATCAAATTGCTTATGCTCAAAGTATAGCTGAAGAATTAGATATTCCATTACCAAACGAAGAAACAAGTTTAGAATATTTTAAGTTTATATCCAAATATTCAAATATATATAAAAAAGTAAAGGCTTATGGAAAAGATGTAGTTGAATATAAGGAAATGGCTAAAAGTTTTCTCGAATTGATAAATAAATACGGTTCTGATTATTCTTTCAATGAAGATACTTGTTTGATGATATGTGAAAAACTACATAGAAAAAGTGGGATTTATTTCCTTTGGAGTGGTAAAGAATTAGTTTATATTGGTAAAAGTATCAATTTAGGAGATAGGATTTTATCTTCTGCAAAAGAAAGAAATGGTGGAGATATTTTAATTACACACATTTCATACAAAGTCATTGAAAATAAGGCAGATGTACATATATTAGAACCTTTGTTAATTACAAAATACAAACCAAAATTAAATACGGAATTTTATACGGAAGATACTTCTGAACTTTTTGACACAAAAATAAATCCTTTTAGATTAAAGAAATATAAAGCATTTATAAAGAAAGAAAAAGAAATGGTTGTATATGAATGTCCATTTTAGAAGGGAGGATAAAATGCAACATAATTTTGATGTAGAAATAGCACAAAAATATGGAATATTAGAAGCAGTATTATTGCAACATATATATTTTTGGATAGAAAAAAATAAGGCAAACAATATGCACTTTCACGATGGACAATATTGGACTTATAATTCCAACAAAGCATTTGCAGAATTATTTCCTTATGCTACTGAAAAACAAATAAGAACAGCTTTAGAAAAGTTAAGAAAAGAAGATATTTTAATAACAGGAAATTACAATAAAGCTGGATTTGACAAAACTTTATGGTATTCAATAACAGAGAAAGGTTATCAAATAATTCAAAAAAGGCAAACGAATTGCCTTTCAGGGCAAATGGATATGACTTGTGAGGCAAATGGATACGACCAAGAGGGCAAACCAATACCAGATATAATCACAGATAATAAAACAGATAATAATATATGTCCATCAAAAGATGAACAAAATAAACCACCTTTAAAGGAAATAGAATTAGCAGATAACTTTGATAAGATATGGAAATTATATCCTAGAAAAGATGGTAAAAATACAGCATATAGACATTATAAGGCTTGGCTTGAAGGAAAAATGTATGCTGGAAGAAAAATAAAACTCGATAATAAGCAAATGTGGTATGCAACAAAGAAATATGCTGATTTAGTTGAAAGAGAAAAAATAGACAAGCAGTA
>CANQVM010000033.1 GCA_947627265.1 uncultured Clostridia bacterium
GCTTCAAATTCAAGGCTTTCATATCTATGTGTGCCTTTGAGCGAAGCGAGAAAGGAATGAAATTTAGTATGAAAAAATTATTTACATCAGAAAGTGTAACAGAAGGACATCCAGACAAATTATGTGACTATATATCAGATAGCATTTTGGATAGTTACTTGGAAAAAGATGAAAATGCAAGAGTAGCATGTGAAACAGTAGCAGGAAAAGGAGAAATCTTTATAACAGGGGAAATTACATCTATAGCAGGAGTTGATATAGAGAAAATAGTAAGACAAGCTATAAAAGAAGTTGGATACGATAACAGCAAATTAGACATGGATTATAGAACATGTAAAATTACAATTAGTTTATCAAAGCAATCACCAGATATTGCATTAGGAGTAGATAAATCTTTAGAAACAAAAATTGGAGAAGAGCTGGATTCTGAAGGAGCAGGAGATCAGGGAATTATGTTTGGATTTGCATGTGATGAAACAAAAGAGTTAATGCCATTACCAATTTCATTAGCACACAAATTAGCTAAAAGATTATCAGAAGTAAGAAAAAACAAAATATTAGATTATCTAAGACCAGATGGAAAAGTACAAGTTACAGTTGAATATGAAGATAATAAGCCTATTAGAATAGATACAATTGTTGTATCTACTCAACATAAAGAAGATGTAAATTTAGAAATATTAAAAAAAGATATCAAAGAAAAAGTAATAAAACAAGTAGTACCAAAAAAATTATTAGATGAAAAAACGAAATATTTTATTAATCCAACAGGAAGATTTGTAATAGGAGGACCATTAGGCGATAGTGGACTAACAGGAAGAAAAATCATAGTCGATACTTATGGCGGGTATGCAAGACATGGAGGAGGAGCTTTTTCAGGAAAGGATGCAACAAAAGTAGATAGATCAGCTGCTTATATGGCAAGATTTCTTGCAAAAAATATAGTGGCAAATGGGTATGCAAGAAAATGTGAAATTCAATTTTCTTATGCAATTGGAGTTGCAAAACCAGTTTCTATATATGTAGATACTTTTGGAACTAATACCATTTCAGAAGATGAAATTATCTGTAAAATTGAAAATAAATTTGATTTAACACCAAGAGGAATTATTAACTACTTAGAATTAAAGAAACCAATTTACAAAAAAACAACTAATTATGGTCATTTTGGTAAAGAAGATTTAAATTGGGAAAAAATAATTAAATTATAGTTTGAAAATAAGTATATTAGTAACACTGAGCCAAAATTATTAAACAAAACTTGTTTAATGATTAGGCTCTTTTTATATAAAATGTTTTAATAAAATGTAACAAACTATATATTAAAATAATATAATTTTAATATTAGGAGTAGCAAAGTTTGTGTGCGAAATTTATAGAAATATTAAAAAACGCAATGTTTTAGAAGGGAATGATTACAAAATGGCATATTCTGATAGAGAATTAATTGCAAGAATTGTACAATGTGAAGCTGGAGGAGAAGGTGACAATCGGAATGAAAGCAGTTGCATCAGTTATTGTAAATAGAGTTAATGTATCAGATGGAGAATACGCAAGAATATCACAAGGAGGAAATGTAAGAAATATAATTTTTCAACCAGGACAATTTGATTGCGCAACTGAAACTCTAAGAAATCAATATAATTCACAAAATATATATAATATGAATCCAACAGATATTCATTATTATATAGCAGATTGGGCATTATCTGGAAATAAACTAAACGAAATAGGAAATTGCCTATGGTATTTAAATCCTTTTATGCCAACATGCAGTAGTAGCTTTCCAAGTAATGGAGCAGGAACATTTCATACTAGATTTGGTAATCATTGTTTTTACAGACCAACTCCAAAATATAAAGATACATAAAAGAAAGGAGTTCTATTATGTCAGAAAATATAGATGAATCAAGACAAAGGCAAACTAGACAAAATGTAATAGATCAAAACTCACCAGAAATTTTAACTAATCCAATTTATACACCAGGATTTTTAAGAGAACAAATTGGAAAATTAATGAGAGTAGAATTTTTAATTGGAACAAATAATCTAGTAGATAGAATAGGTATTCTACAAGATGTAGGTGCAAGTTACATTTTACTTCGTTCCTTCGAAAATGATAGCTTAGTTTATTGTGATATTTATTCAATTAAATTTATTACCATTTCAACAACAGGAATATATGGTAGAAATAGCAATCCATATAGTTATTATTAAATTTAAAGATTTTTAAATAGGTTTTGTAAAAAGTTGCAAAATCTATTTTTGTGCTTAAATGATTTTATAATGGAAATGATAAGTAGTATAAAATTTATACTAAAATAGAAGAAATTAGGTATAGCTCAAAAAAATCAGCAAATAATAAGATTGCAAATTATCATTTTTTTTTATATAGTAATAGGTAGTAATGAAAAATTAGTATGTTGTGCAGTAGGAGGAAAAAAATTTCCTTTTATACTTAGAAAAATAAAATAAGGAGGAAAATTAAAATGAACGTTTTAAATATCACAAGCAAAAATTATGAAGAAGAAGTTTTAAAATCTGATAGACCTATATTAATAGATTTCTATGCCGATTGGTGTGGTCCATGTAGAATGATGTCACCAATTATTGATGAAATTGCAGAAAAAATTTCAGACAAAGTTAAAGTGGGAAAAATTAACGTGGATGAGAATCAAGATTTAGCAATGAAATATGAAGTAATGAGTATTCCAACAATTGTTATAATAGAAGATGGCAAAGTAAAAAATAAATTTGTTGGAGTAAGAGACAAAAATGAGATAATGTCTTATTTGAGAGATTTTTAAAAATATTAATAAAGATATGAAACTTTATTTTAGTAAAGCTTTCATATCTCTTGGTAATATACTTGTAAAATTTAATGGTTCTTTTGTAATAGGATGAATGTAATTAATTTTATAACTATGTAGAGCTTGTCGATTAATTAAGTTTGAAACATTTCCATATAAAGTGTCACCTATAATAGGATGACCAATTGCTTGCATATGAACTCTTATTTGATGAGTTCTTCCTGTTTCTAATTTGCATTGTAAAAAACTATAATTATTAAATTCTTTAAGCACTTTATAATGAGTAATAGATGGTTGACCATTTGTATAAACACATCTTTCTATAATACTTCCTTGCTTTCTCCCAATAGGAAGTATTATAGTATCTTCTTTTTTTGTTAATATACCTTCTACTATACATATATATTCTTTTTGAAAACTTCCATCAGTCATTTGTTTACTTAACGCTTCTTGAATATATTCACATTTTGCAAAAATAACCAAACCAGAAGTATTTAAATCAAGTCTATTTACAGGTCTTATTTTTTTCTTTAAAGAAATTGAATCAAAATAATATCTAACACCATTTGATAAAGAATCTTTATAATGTAATCTTGAAGGATGAATTGGAATGCCAGCAGGTTTGTTAATAACTAAAAACCATTCATCTTCATAAATAATATCTAAATTCATTTTTATTGGGATAATATTTGTTGTATCTTCTTCTATATTTAAATCTATAAGGATTATATCATTATAAGTAGTGGGATAACGAGTATCTGCTATTTTACCATTTTTATAAATTTTTTTGTTTCGAATTAATTTTGAGTATAATCGTGTAGAAAGGTCAAATTGTGATGATATAATTTCGTTTATTGTTTTTTGGTTATCGGTTTGTTTAATTACATATTTTAGTTCCATTTTTTCCTCTTTTCTTTATTACTAATTATTATATAATAAATAATTAGATAAGTAAAATTATTTTTTAACGACTTGAACAAAGTTTTTAAATTTGATAAAATAATTTATGATAAATGATAAAATTTGGGAGGTAACATGAGAATAAGATATAAAAAATGGGCAAGACCTGAATTAGAAGCGAGTAGTTTTTATGAAGATGAGCCTGAAAAATGGAAAGGAAAATGGAACGAACATTTCAAAAATTCTAAAAATCCATTTATGTTAGAATTAGGATGCGGAAAAGGACAATTTATATCAGAATTAGCTGTACAAAACCAAAATATAAATTATTTAGCAATTGATTTAGTAGATGCTATGCTTGGATTAGCAAAAAGAAATATAGAAGAAACTTATGAAAGAGAAAAATTAGAACCTAATAATGTATTAATAACTAGATTTGATATTGAAAGAATTGATTTGATTTTAGATAAAAAAGATTTAGTAGAAAGAATTTATATTAATTTTTGCAATCCTTGGCCTAGAGGAAAGCATAGAAAAAAGAGATTGACACATTCAAAACAATTAGAAAAATATAAAGAATTTTTAAAACCAAATGCAAAAATTTATTTTAAGACAGATGATGATGAATTATTCAATGCAAGTTTGTTATATTTTGAAGAAGCAGGATTTAAAATAATAAATAAAACATATGATTTACATAGAGAACCTATTTTTGAAATAAATATAGAAACAGAACATGAAAAGATGTTTTCAAGTCAAGGAATTAAGATTAAAGCTGTAATTGCAGAGTTAAAAAATAATTAATATAATTCATTAAAAAATTATTAAATTTTGGTTGTATTAAAATATTTAAAGATTTTATATACAATAAAAGAGTTGCTTTAGAGGTGAAAAAATTGGAAATAGAAGATGTAGTAAATCATAGCAATGATAAAGAATTTGTATTAAAAGCAGTAAAAGAAAACGGAAAGTTCTTAGATGTAGTATCAAAAGAATTGCAAAATGATAAAGAAGTAGTAATGGTAGCATTAGAACAAGATGCGGAGGCTTTAGAATTTGCAAGTGATAGATTGAAAAATGATAAAGAAGTAATTATGAAGGGAATAAAAGGGGCCCCATGGACAGTTTGCTATGCATCAGAAGAATTACGATCTGATAAAGACATAATTTTAGAAAGTTCTAAAACATATGGGCAAGCTTTATACTATGCAAGTAGAGAACTAAGACAAGATAGAGAAATTGTAGAACAAGCTGTTAAAAATAAAGGCATTATAATAAAGTATGCAAGCAAAGAACTAAGGAATGATAAAGAACTTGCTATAATTGCAGTAAAACAAAATAAGCAAGCATATCATTTTATATCACATGAATTGCAACAAGATAATGAAATAAAGGAATTACTGTAAATAGAAATATTAATAAAAAAATATATATTATACAGTAATAATTAAAAACACAAGATTGAAAAAAATACTTGTGTTTTTATTATTTTATTTATATAATGTAGAAAATTATTAAAGATAAGGAGGAATTTATGTCATTCATAGAAAAAATAAAAGAAAGGGCAAAAAGAAATATAAAAACAATTGTGCTTCCAGAAGCACAAGATATTAGAACATTAAAGGCTACTGAGCAAGTACTAAAAGAAGGTTATGCTAAAATAATTTTGATTGGAAATCAAGGAGAAATAGAGCAAAAGGCAAATGAAAATAAAATAAATATAATAGGAGCAAAAATAATAGATCCAACTAAATCAAATAAATATGATGAATATGTTAACTTATTATATGAATTAAGAAAACATAAGGGAATGACAATTGAAAAAGCAAAAGAACTTGTAAAAGATCCAGTATATTTTGGAATATTAATGCTAAAAGACAAAACATGTGATGCAGATGGTTTGGTGTCGGGTGCAATTCATTCAACATCAGATACATTGAGACCAGCTCTTCAAATATTAAAAACTAAACCAGATACAAAATTAGTATCAGCATTTTTTGTTATGGTAGTTCCTAATTGCAAATATGGAGAAAATGGAACATTTATATTTGGTGATTGTGGATTAAATGAAAACCCAGATGCAGAGCAATTATCTGAAATTGCAATTGCATCTAGCAAAAGTTTTAAACAATTAGTTGAAAAAGAACCAAAAGTTGCTATGCTTTCTTATTCGACTTATGGGAGTGCAAAATCAGAATTAACAGAAAAAGTAATTAATGCTACAAAATATGCAAAAGAAAAAGAATCTGATATTTTAATAGATGGTGAAATGCAATTAGATAGTGCTATTATACCAGAAGTTGCAAATTTAAAAGCACCAAATAGTAAAATAAAAGGAGAAGCAAATGTATTAATATTTCCTGATTTAAATGCAGGAAATATTGGATATAAATTAGTACAAAGATTAGCTAATGCAGAAGCTTATGGACCACTTTGTCAAGGAATTGCAAAGCCAGTAAATGATTTATCAAGAGGTTGTAGTAGTGAAGATATAGCAGGAGTTATTGCAATTACAGCTGTTCAAGCACAGGAAAATTAAGTTATAAAATAAGGAGATATGGTATGAAAATATTGGTTTTAAATTCAGGAAGTTCATCTTTAAAATATCAAGTAATTGATATGGAAAATGAACAAATGCTTGTGAAAGGTTATTTTGAAAGAATAGGCCAACCTAATTCTTTCTTAACACATAAAGTAAATGGCATAAAGCACAAATTTGAACATCAGGCAAAAGATCATGAACAAGCCATACAATTTGTTTTAAATAGACTTACAAATGATCATTATGGAGTTATGAAAGATTTAAGTGAACTTGCAGGAATTGGGCACAGAGTTGTTCATGGTGGAGAGAAGTTTTCAAATGCTGTACTTATTAATGATGAAGTAATTGAAGAAATAAAAAAATGTAGTGACTTAGCACCATTACATAATCCAGCTGCTATTCTTGGTATAGAAGCTTGTAAAAAAGTAGTACCAAATGTTAAAATGGTAGCAGTATTTGATACAGCATTTCACCAAACTTTACCGAAGGCAAGATATATCTATCCAATTCCATATGAATATTATGAAAAGTATGGAGTTAGAAAATATGGATTTCACGGAACATCTCATCAATATGTATCACAAAGAGTTAGCGAGTTATTAAAAAAAGATATAAAAGACTTGAAAATAATTAGTTGCCATTTAGGGCAAGGAGCTAGTGTATGCGCAATTCAAAATGGAAAGTCTGTAGAAACAAGTATGGGATTAACACCACTTCGGTGGAATTGTAATGGGAACTAGAAGTGGAGATTTAGATCCATCAGTTGTAACTTATTTAATGCGAAAAGAAAATATGTCACCAGAAGAAATTGAAAATAGATTAAATAAGGAATCAGGAGCATATGGAATATCAATGGTATCTGTAGATTTTAGAGACATAGAGGCAGAAGCACAGGCAGGAGGAACACATGCAAAACTATCGTTAGATATATTTCATGATACAGTGGCAAGTTATATTTCAAAATGTATGGTTGCTATGAATGGAACTGATGTAATAGTTTTTACAGCAGGAGTAGGAGAAAAAGGTCCACTATCTAGAAAAGCTATTTGTGAAAAGTTACAATTTTTTGGAATTAAAATTGATGATGAAAAAAATAAAATAAGAGGAGAAGAAATTCAAATATCAGCAGAAGATTCTAAAATTAAAGTATATGCAATACCAACTAATGAAGAATTAATGATAGCAAGAAAAACAATTGAAACATTAAAGGAATAATGATTAAATGTCTCAATTAATAGGCAAAACAATAAAAAGTAACAAAATATAATAAAATGAAACAAGATAAAACAAATTGAATGAGATACTTTCTACTGTTTTTAGTGTCTCAAAAGAAAGGAAGAGTTAAGAATGAAAATATTAGTATTAAATTGTGGTAGTTCATCACTTAAATATCAATTAATTAATATGCAAACAGAGGAGGTTTTAGCTTCTGGAAAGTATGAAAGAATTGGAGAAGAAGAAGCTTTTATTACACATAAAGCGCAAGGGAAAAAAGTAGAAATTAAGAAAAAAGCTTATGATCATAAAGAGGCTATTGAATTTACATTAGCACAACTTACCAATCCAGAGTATAAAGTAATTGAAAGTTTAGATGAGATTGAAGCAATTGGACATAGAGTAGTTCATGGTGGAGAAATATTTAAAGAATCAGCAGTAATTAATGATAAGGTAATTGAACAAATAAGTGAGTGTGGAGAATTTGCACCATTACACAATCCAGCAGCTGTTTTAGGAATGGAAGCTTGTAAAAAAGTTATGCCAGGAAAACCTATGGTAGCAGTATTTGATACTACTTTTCACCAAACAATGCCAAAAGAAAAATATGTATATCCAATACCATATGAATATTATAAAAAATATGGAGTAAGAAAGTATGGAGCTCATGGAACTTCTCATATGTATGTTTCACAAAGATTAGCAGAAATTGAAAACAAAAAGATAGAAGATTTAAAAATAGTTACTTGTCATTTAGGTCAAGGATCTAGCATTTGTGCTGTTTATGGTGGTAAATCAATTGATACTAGTATGGGATTAACGCCACTTCGGAGGAATTCCAATGGTAACAAGAAGTGGAGATTTAGATCCATCTGTTTTAACTTACATTATGAAAAAAGAAGGAATTTCAGCAGATGAATTGGAAAATATTTTAAATAAAAAATCAGGTGTTGCAGGAATATCAGGATTAGCCCCAGATTTTAGAGTAATAGAATTAGAATCTTATGAAGACAATGAAAGAGCTAAGATCGCTATGGAAAGCTTTAAATATGCAGTTGCAAGCTATATTGCAAAATATGCAGTAGCAATGAATGGAATTGATTATATTATATTTACTGGTGGAATTGGAGAAAATCAGATAAATATTAGAAAAGGAATTTGTGAAAAATTAACATTTATGGGCGTAGAAATTGATATAGAAGCTAACAATATGAGAGGAGAAGAAAAAATTGTTTCTAAATCAAACTCAAAAGTAAAAATATATGTAATTCCTACAAATGAAGAATTAATGATAGCAAAAGAAACAATGAGACTTGTAAAATAATGAGAAATATTTTATAATAAATTTGGATATTAATGACATAGAAATTAAAAATGGAATTTGAATTTGATGAAATGAATTTCAAAGATAAAATAGAATTAATCTCAAAAGAAAAATGAGGACAAATCAATTTTATATAAAAGTATTGCAAAATGAAAAAAATATGATATAATATGATACAATAGATAAAAAACTATAGCAAGGACAAGATAAATAATGTAATATCTTAAAGAGAGCCAAAAAAATGCTGAGATTTTGGTAAGTAAAAATTATTTATTATCACCTTAGTTTGTTACTAACCTAAAATAAAACTAAGTTAGTCGTAAATCCTGCGTTAAAGGTAACAAGAGAGTAGATTATATTTTATTTAATATAAATTTACTAACTTAGGTGGTACCGCGGAAGAGATAAATCTTTTCGTCCTAAAAATAGGATGAAAAGATTTTTTGCTTTTATAGAAAAAAATTTTATAAAATAAAGCCTAAAAATAATTAAAAATATAAAGGAGGAATTTTTATGTACGATAAGGTAGAGTTAAAAAATGGATTTGTAGAAATGGAACGAAAAGTTGCCAAAAAGTGGAAAGAAAAAGATATAATTAAAAAGAATTTTGCTATGAATGAAGGTAAAAGATATTTTACATTTTATGATGGACCACCAACAGCAAATGGAAAACCTCATGTTGGACACATCGAAACAAGAGTTATGAAAGATATTATACCTAGATATAAAGTTATGAAAGGATATCATGTAGACAGAAAAGCAGGCTGGGATACACAAGGTCTTCCAGTAGAACTTGAAATTGAAAAAAAACTTGGAATTTCTGGAAAAGACCAGATTGAAAAATATGGAGTAGAAAAATTTGTAAAAGAGTGTAAGGAAAGCGTATTTACTTATGTTCATATGTGGGAAGAGATGACAAATAAGGTTGGATATTGGGTAGATATGGAACATCCATATATAACTTATGAAAATAGCTATATAGAATCTGTATGGTGGGGAATTTCCCAAATGTGGAAAAAAGGCCTTTTGTATGAGGGACACAAAGTTATGCCATATTGTCCAAGATGTGGTACAGCCCTTTCTTCACATGAAGTAGCTCAACGGTTATAAAGATGTAAAAGATTTAACTTGTATTGCTAAATTTAAAGTACTAGGAGAAGATAAGTATATTTTAGCATGGACAACAACTCCATGGACACTTCCTTCAAACTTAGCACTTTGTGTAAATAAAGCTTATGAATATGCAGAAGTAAAAGTAAATATTGGAACAGATGATGAACCAAAATATGAAACTTATATATTAGCTAAAGATTTAATTGAAACAGTAATAAAAGAAACCCCATATGAAATTTTAAAAACTTTTAAGGGAGAAGATTTATTAGGAACAAAATATGAAAGATTAATGCCATGGGGAAAGGTAGAAGGAAAAGCTTTTGAAGTTATTCATGGAGATTATGTAACATTAACAGATGGTACAGGAATTGTTCACATTGCTCCTGCTTATGGTGAAGATGATAGTTTAGTTTCAAAACAAAATGGAATCACTTTTATTAACTTAGTAGATAAATCAGGAAAATTTGTAGATGAAGTAGAACCTTGGGCAGGAAGATTTGTAAGAGATTGTAATGAAGATATTTGTAAATGGTTAGCAGATGAAAATAAATTATTCAGCAAGGAAAAACATGTACACTCTTATCCACACTGTTGGAGATGTGATACACCACTTCTTTATTATCCAAAAGAAAGTTGGTTTGTTGCAATGACTAAATTAAGAGATAACTTAATTGCTAACAATAATGAAATAAATTGGTACCCAGAAACGATAAAAACAGGTAGATTCGGAAAATTTTTAGAAAATGTCATTGATTGGGGAATTTCAAGAGATAGGTATTGGGGAACACCACTTCCAATTTGGTCTTGCGAGTGTGGGCATCAAGAATGTATCGGAAGCATAAAAGAGTTAAAAGAAAAATCAATAGATTGCCCTGATGATGTTGAATTGCATAAACCATATATTGATAATGTACATTTAAAATGTCCAAAATGTGGGAAAGAAATGACAAGATTCAAGGAAGTAATTGATGTTTGGTTTGATTCAGGATCTATGCCTTTTGCACAATGGCATTATCCATTTGAAAATAAGGAAGAATTTGAAAAACATTTTCCAGCACAATTTATTTCAGAAGCAGTTGATCAAACAAGAGGATGGTTCTATACATTACTTGCTATATCAACTTGTATATTTGATAAAACACCATTTGAAAATTGTATTGTACTAGGTCATATATTAGATGAAAATGGACAAAAAATGTCAAAATCTAAAGGAAATGGTGTAGATCCTATGATATTGCTAGACCAAGTAGGAGCAGATGCAACAAGATGGCATTTTTATACAGTATCAGCACCATGGCTTCCAACAAGACTTGGATTAAAAAATGTGCAAGAAACACAAAGAGGATTCTTAAGTACTTTATGGAACGTATATTCTTTCTATGTTCTATATGCAGAAATTGATCAATTTAATCCGCTATTATATAAAGACTTTAAATCAAATAATATTATGGATAAATGGATTATATCAAAACTAAATACATTAGTAAAAGAAGTAGACAAAAAATTAGAAGAGTATGATATAACAAGTGCTGCTTTATTAATTGAGGATTTTACTGATGAACTATCTAATTGGTATGTAAGAAGAAACAGAGAAAGATTTTGGCTTACTGAATTAACAGATGAAAAAATTGGAGCATATGTAACTTTATATAATGTTCTAACTACTCTAATTAAAATTTCAGCTCCATTTGTTCCATTTATAACAGATGAAATTTATCAAAACCTAGTAGTAAATTTAGATAAAACATTACCTGAAAGTGTACATTTATGTTTATGGCCTGAAATAGATGAAAACGCAATAAATAAAAAGCTAGAAGAAGAAATGGATTTGGCATATAAAATTGTAAAATTAGGTCGTAGTAGCAGAAATACGGCTAATATAAAAAACAGACAGCCACTATCTAAAATATTAATTTCAATAAACACACTTCCTAAATATTATGAAGAAATAATAAAGGAAGAATTAAATATAAAAGAAATTGAATTGGGTGCTGAAATGTCTAAATATGTAAATTTTGAAATTAAACCAAACTTACCTGTATTAGGTAAAGAATATGGAAAATTAATTCCAAAAATTAAAGAAGAAATTGCAAATAAAAATCAAATGGATTTAGCAAATACAATAAAAAATGGAAAAACAGAATATATAATAGTAGATGATACGCAAATTGAGCTAAATTCAGATAATTTATTAATAACAATGCAAGGAAAAGATGCATATAGTTTTAGTGGAGAGGGAGAAATTGGTGTAATATTAGATACAAACATAACACCAGAATTAAAAACAGAAGGATATGTTCGTGAAATTTTATCAAAAATTCAAAATATGAGAAAAGACAAAGGATTTGAAGTACTAGATAACATAAATTTATATGTATCAGGAAATGAAATGCTAGAAAAAATTATAAAAGAACACGAAGAAGTTATCAAACACGACACTTTAACACAAAATATTATTTATGGAAAAGAAATAAATGATTATACAAGTATAAATATTAATGGAGAAGACTTAAATATTAATGTAGAAGTTGTAGAAAAATAAGTTAAATAAATACTAAAGAATGGCAAAAAAGCCACAATATAGACAATATTTTTGTCTAAAATTGTGGTCTTTTTGTTTTTTATATTATAATAAATTTTAAATATGAAAATTTATATAAGAAAGGTAAAAATGGTAACAAAAGAATTAATAAAAAGTGAGATAGAAAATTACGCCGAGTTTGATATAATACGTTATGCACAAGTTTAGGAGGATGCAGATATTTTAATTGAAGCATTAGATATTAGTTAATAAGAAAGAAAAAGTTGGAATTACAGGGATATTTGATAATATAAAAACAGGTGATAGAATTGAATATGATGGAACAATAGGAACAGTTAAGAAAATTTAACAATAGCTGAAAATATGTATATTTTATAAAAGTAGAAGATTTGTTATAAATATAAAGAGAAAAAATAGGAAAAGCAGATTACACATTAATATTATGAAAAGACTTGACAGTTTGAAAGAATAAAGTTAAAATATAATGGGTAGGAAAAAATATATTTAGAATTAAAAATAGATATATATATTTTATTCGAACATTGAAAATAAAATAAGAAAGAGGTGTATGATTATGAATATTTTAATCACAATCGCCGCTGTCTTAATCTCACTTGCAATTGGTATACCAATAGGGATGGTATATAGAAAAAAAGTTGCAGAGTCTAAAATTCATGGTGCAGAAAATGAAGCAAAAAGACTTTTAGATGTAGCAAAAAAAGAAGCTGAAAATCTTAAAAAAGAGGAAATTATTAAGGCGAAAGAAGAGATAATGGCTAGTCGTAAAGAATTAGATCAAGAGATTAAAGAAAGAAGAGGCGAAGTACAAAAACAAGAAACAAGATTAATTCAAAAAGAGGAAAATCTAGAAAAACGTTCTGAAAATTTTGAAAACAAAGAAAGAGAATTAGAAAAAGAATTACAAAACATTGATGCACAAAAACAGGAACTAGAAAAATTATATGAACAAGAAATGGTTGAACTTCAAAAAATTGCATCACTAACTAAAGATGAGGCAAAACAAAAACTATTATCAGAAATAGAAAAAGAGATTACAGCTGAAAAGGCAGCTATAATCCGAGAACAAGAACAAAAAGCTAAAGAAACAATTACAAAAAATGCAAAGGAAATGCTTTGCTATGCAGTACAAAAATGTGCAGCAGATCATTCTCAAGAAACAACGGTTTCTATAGTAGCTCTTCCTAATGATGAAATGAAAGGAAGAATTATTGGTAGAGAAGGAAGAAACATAAAAGCATTAGAAACCTTAACAGGAATTGACCTAATAATTGATGATACACCAGAGGCAGTAGTTTTGTCAGGATTTGATCCATTAAGAAGAGAAGTTGCAAAAATTGCTCTAGAGAAATTAATAGAAGATGGAAGAATACATCCATCAAAAATTGAAGAAATGGTAGAAAAAGCAAAAGAAGAAGTTGAAAATACCATTAAAGAAGAAGGAGAAAGAGCAGTACTTGAAACTGGTGTTATAGGACTACATCCAGATTTAGTAAAATTAATTGGAAAATTAAAATATAGGACAAGTTATGGACAAAATGTACTAAATCATTCAATCGAAGTTTCAAACTTAGCAAGAATTATGGCTGAAGAATTAGGTTTAAATCCAAAACTTGCAAGAAGAGCGGGACTTCTACATGACATAGGAAAAGCATTAGATCATGATATGGAAGGAACACATGTTGAAATTGGAGTAGAAATTCTTAAGAAATATAAAGAAAATGCACTTGTAATTAATGCAGTCGAAGCACATCATGGTGATGTAGAACCAGAGAGTTTAGAGGCAGTTTTAGTTCAAGCAGCAGATGCAATATCAGCATCAAGACCTGGAGCAAGAAGAGAAACATTAGAAGCATATATTAAAAGATTACAAAATCTTGAAGAAATAGCAGATTCATTTGATGGAGTTGAAAAATCATTTGCTATACAAGCTGGTCGTGAAGTTAGAATTGTAGTAAAACCAGAAAAAATATCAGATGATAAAATGACAATCTTAGCAAGAGAAGTGGCTAAGAAGATTGAAAATGAAATGGATTATCCAGGACAGATTAAAGTAAATATTATAAGAGAGACTAGAGTTGTAGATTATGCAAAATAAAAGGCGGGTTACTTTTAAGTAACCCGCTTATTTAAAATGGAAAGACCGCTGGGCGATAAGCATCTGGGAAAAATATTCCAAGAGCTTTATAACTTATTTTAACTTCGATCGGCCGTGGCAAGTCTTCCATAGTATATGTTCCTGGGATATATTCGGAAAATCTATTTTTTATAGTTTTTTCGAATCGTTCTTTGGAACATATATTTTTTTCAAAGAACGGGAATAAATCTGAAATCCCCATTCTCCTTTCCTTCCGGTCAAAACATATAACTGGAAGGTATTTTAGATCGGGATAATCTTCAGCCTTAAACCCTGCGGCTTTTATAATGTCTCCAAATTTCATTTGGAAACAACCTCCCTTTAATTTTATTTACCATTATAGGGAATACTAAACTAATGGTATACATGTATTATACCAAAAATGAACAAAAAAAGCAAATTTATCAAAAATATACATTGCATAAACTTTTTGTGGGAAACACCACTTTTGATATTATCCATACATTATTTTATTTAATATTTTTCTTA
>CANQVM010000034.1 GCA_947627265.1 uncultured Clostridia bacterium
TTTAATACAAACTTCGTATGACTGTCTTTATAGGAAATAAACTTTTCCCACATTGTGCTTAAAAATTCGTGATATTCTTCTGCAGACACAATATTTTGAAAATCATCTGGATTAGGGCAATATCTTGCAAAAGCAAAATTGTCTACCTCATATTTTACAACTGTGTCAACCAAATCAGGAATTTCATTGATATTACTCTTTGAAACAGTAGCCATAATAGTAGTAGCAATTCCTGCTTTTCTAAGGCAATTAAGCTTACTTAAGGTTGCAGTAAAAGAGCCTTTTTTTCTAATAAAGTCGTGGGTTGCTTCTAATCCATCCAAAGACATTTGATAATTAATACATCCATAATCTTTGAGTTTCATAGCTACTTCATCTGTAATATGAAATGGATTTCCTAATATCGCAAATTTAATGTTGTTTTGCTTGAGTAACTCGAGAAAATCCCATACATTTTTATAAAGTAAAGGATCTCCACCAGTTACAGAGATAAAAGGTGTCCGTTTCATTTTTTTACAGGTAATAATAAAATCTTGCAATATTACAGAAAGTTTTTCGAAAGGTAAATCATTGTTTTTACACAAATCTTTTCCTGCATAAATATAACAATGTTTACATCTTTGATCACAACTATCTGTAATATGCCATTGTAGTCCAAAGTATTTTTGTGCCATTACTATCCCTCCTGAGATTATAAACAACCTCCACCACAGCCACCAATACATCCTCCACCGCAACCTCCGCCACAGCAACAACTGCCAACAGAAGTATTTTTCTTATCTTCTTCTGTTTCTTTAGATAATGTAGTATCGCTAGCGTTAACTGTTTCTGTAGAAGAGAGTACATCCTGTGCTGTAAAAGAAGTAGAATAATCTACTGCATCTTTATCAGCCCAATAGTTACAGTAATCTTCTATTTTCCGAGTGTCCTCATCAGAAGATTTCTTACCAAACAACATCTTGAAAAAATTTTTAAACATAAGTATTCCTCCTTGTATAAAATTATTTAGATAGGATTTATATATACACTTGCTTAAAGCAAGATAATAAAAATAACAAAAATATATTATCATGAATTTACATAAAAGTCAATAATCATGGTTACATTTATTAACCTTTATGTAAATTTATAATATATAATATCTGTATTTTATAGTACACCGAAAAATTAATAGACACGAAACACTGGTTAATAATAGATACAATAAGCTATTCTCCCACTTCCGAAACATAAAGAATTAAGATTTGTAGGAAACTGCTTTACTTTTTTGATTAATTTTAGTAATAACAACCACCCGTGAAATGGGTGGTTGTTATTATATATAATTTTTACCTTTTGACTATATAGCCACTTCTTTCAAATTCACTAATTAATCTTTCTAAATCATCATTAATTTCTTCGCTAGATAATGTATGAGTGTTTGATAAAAGTGTAAATCTTATAGTTATACTTTTCTTGTTTAGTAATATCTTTTGATTTTCAAAAATATCTATTAATTCATATTTTAATAAGTCTTCTATATTTACGTTTTTTATACATCTTTCAATAGATGAATATTTTTCCGATTTATCTACAATTACACTTATATCAATCTCAACTGCTTGATATTTTGAGAATTCTTTAAATAATTTTTTCTTTTCAGTTATATTATTTAACTCATCTAAACTTAACTCTATAACTACTATATTAGATTTTTTATCAATATTATCTTTAATATTAATATCTAATTCTGCAATATATCCAATGCTTTTTTCATTATATTTAACTTCAGCAGAATTTATAGTACTAATCCAATTATATTTATAATTCTCATTATCACACATTTTTACCTGGGCATTTTTGTTAAGAGAAGCTATTGATTTAATCATTTCAATTCCGTTTATAAATAAGCTCTTTAGATTTCTTATTTTTACTACATAAAACAATTCCTAAATTTTTATTTTCGATACACTCTTCTCCTTTATTTGGATATTCAAATGTTCTTCCACATTCAAAAATATTTACATTAGGATAATATTTTATGTTTTCACTTAATGTGTATAGTAATGATGGAATCATAGATTCTCTTAAAACATTAAAGTTTGCATTTAAGCTATTTGCTAATTTTATATTGTTTTCATTAACTTCTAAATTCAACTCTTTATTTTTCTTTCTGTCATACCAAATATATGTATGAATCTCTGATAATCCATATTTAATTGCAAGTAAATCTTTTATTGTGTTTTCAGTTTTCTTTTCATCATCTGTTTCTACAATTCTTAATGGTTGATTTTTAGTTTGTGGCTCAATATTATCATATCCATAAATTCTTGCAATTTCTTCAACCAAATCAGCTTTTATGCTAATATCTTTTGTTGCTCTAAATGAAGGTACTTTTACAATTAAAGTTTCTCCGTTTTCTTTAATTTCAAACTCTAAAGAGCTTAATATTTCTTTAATTTTATTTAAAGATAATTCAATACCAATTCTACTATTTATATATTGTCTTGTAATTTCTATTTTTATAGTAGGATATTTTTTTACATATATATCTGTTAATCTAGATGTTACTTTTATACCTTTATCATTTTCTTTTAATAATTTAATATATCTCTTTATAGCTATATCTGTAATTTCAGGATCTAAACTTTTTTCGTAATGAGCACTTGCATCAGTTCTTAGCTTTAAATCAACTGCACTTTTTCTAATACATACAGAATCAAAATTTGCAGATTCTAAAACTAATGAATTCGTATTATCAGTAATTTCAGAATTAGCCCCTCCCATAATTCCTGCTATAGCAATTGGCTCATCATTGTTGCATATCATTAAAGTTCCTTTATCTATCTTTCTTGAAATATCATCAAGAGTTTTAAACTCTATATCATTTTCTATACTTCTAACTTTAATATTATTTACTAACTTTTTATCAAATGCGTGCATTGGCTGTCCTAACTCTAGCATAATATAATTTGTTAAATCCACAAGAAGATTTATAGATCTCATTCCACAATAATACAATCTAATTCTTTTATTAATATCTAATTTTTTAGATATTATATTTTCAACTTCTATTGCAGTATATCTGTAGCATTTTTCCTTATCTTCTACTTCTACATTTACTTTTTTAAGATTATTATATTCTTCTAAGCTTTCAACCTTTATATTTTTTAGTTTTCTACCTGTCAAGGCAGCAATTTCTCTTGCAATTCCATAATGTCCCCATAAGTCTGGCCTATTAGTTAAAGATTTATTATCAATTTCAAATACAGTATCATCAATATTCAATAATTCTTTTACATTTATTCCTAACTTTGTATTATTATCAAAAACCATTACTCCTGAATGCTCTTCTGAAATTCCAAGTTCTTTTTCTGATAAGCACATTCCATTACTTGTTTCTCCAGCTATCTGGACTTGTTTTATTTCTATTCCATTAACAATACTTCCTATTTGTGCAAATGGAACTATATCACCAATTTTAATATTTTTTGCACCACATACACATGTTATAATTTCTTTTCCATTATCAACTTTAACTTTTCTTAATTTATCAGAAGTTGCTATTTTTTCTATTTCTACAATTTTTGCTGTTATAACATCTTTAATATTTTCTCCGTATTTAATTGTTCCTTCAACTTCTGCTACTGACAATGTAAATCTATTTATTAATTCTTCTAAATTGATTCCTTTTAAATCTACGAAATCATTTATCCAATTCATTGAAATATACATTTTTTCCTCCTACCTAATTCCTATTTGTTTTAATACTCTCAAATCTCCAGAATTTAAATATCTTAAATCATTAATTCCATATTTCATCATTGCTAATCTTGATAAACCTAATCCAAAGGCAAATCCTGAATATTTTTCAGAATCTATTCCACCCATTTTTAGTACATTTGGGTGAATTAATCCACATGGACATAATTCTATCCATCCACCATGTTTACATACCTTACATCCTTCTCCATTACAGTACATACAACTAACATCTAATTCAAATCCTGGTTCCACAAAAGGGAAGAATCCTGGTCTTAGTCTTACCTTTAAATCTTTTTTAAATATTTCTGATAGTGTCGTTTTCATGAAATATATTAGATTTGCAACTGAAATATCCTCATCTATCATCATTCCTTCTAATTGGAAGAATGTATTTTCATGTGATGCATCTAAACTCTCATTTCTAAAACATCTTCCTGGAAATATAGCTTTTAATGGAGCACCATATTTTTTCATTATTCTATTTTGTGCTGCTGATGTTTGTGTTTTTAATAATTGACCATTTTCTAACCAATATGTATCTTGCATATCTCTTGCTGGATGGTATTTTGGTACATTAACAGCTTCGAAGTTGTTATATTCTGTTTCAACTTCATTTCCATCTTCTACCGTAAATCCCATAGTCCTAAATATTTCTTCAATTTCTCTTTGAACAACTGTTATAGGATGCAATGATCCTAATTCATCGCTTACTGGTAAAGAAAAATCTATTCTTTCAATTTTTTCTAGTCTTTTACTTAATTCTATTTTCTTTATAATTTCTCTTTTTTCTTCAATTTTTGCCTCTATGTTATTTTTTGCATCATTTACTGCTTTTCCAACCTTACGCCTTTCGTTTTCATCGTAATTTTTCATGTTCTTTAGTATTTGTGTAAGTTCACCTTTTTTACCTAAAATCTCGCTTTTAAACTTATCTAAATCATTCATTTCTTGAATTTTTGAAATTTGAGATTCTAGTCTTTCTTTAATTTTATTTAAGTTTTCTTCCATTTTTTCCCCTTTCTTAAATACAATAAACCCCTTTCGTTTTTAGGACGAAAGGGGTTTTTCGCGGTACCACCTAATTTTATTTATTGCACAATAAATACTCTTGATATGTATTATAACGGACACTACCGCTTATATCTACTTAATTTTCAATATAAGACCTCCAAGTGAATTTTCAATTTTGTGCATATAATAAACTTTCAGCCTTTGGTTTATTTTCTCTAACTATACTTTATCAAAATTTACTTTGCTCTTCATAGGTTATACTTTTAATATATTTTTTATTTGTAATGAATTTTATCACAAACATTATGTATATGTCAATATTTTCAAATAATTTTTAAAATCTAATTTATCGGTTTTATTGATTAAAATTATTTATGCATAAGGCTACTCAACCAGAGTAGCCTTATACCTTAAAGCAGCTTTTTATTAAGATAGTTGTTCTATATAGTATCAATTTAAAAAATAAATTGATAAATTTAAATAAGCTGCAAATAATATCCATAATAAATAAGGAATTTGAAGAAGTCCTGCTAATTTATTCTTTTTGTAAAAACTAATTATCATAATTATAACTAATACAGCAAGCAATATAATCCAAAAGAAAGAAAATAATCTCCATTTTAATACAAAGAAAAAAATCGACCATAGTGCATTAACACTTAACTGTAAATAATATATAAAATTGATTTTATCATATGTTAATTTATTATTTTTTAAAATTCCATAAGAAATTCCCAGCAAAGCATATAATATAGTCCAAACTATTGGAAATACTATACCTGGTGGTGATAAAAAGGGTTGTTGTAACAAATTATAATCCATAAAATTAGAAGTAATAATCCCTACTATTCCACCAACTAAAATAGGAATCAAAATGGATTTTAAATAAGTAGATACTGAATTCATCTTCTCACCTCATTTAATTTTATGATTTTTAAAATTAAATATGTATTTCATTTTTTTATTTATATTTTTTATTTTTTTGTAAATACTATTATAAAATAACAGGTAGTAAATTTACCTAGATAGGAGAAAATATTATGCAAAATCAAAATTTAAATATTTTAGATGAGGTTAACAAAGGAGCAACTATGGGAATGGATGCTATTTCTTTTGTTTCTGAAAAAGTATCAGATAATAAATTTAAGGGAGTTTTAGATACAGAATATAATAAATACAAAAAAATTTCTGAACGAGTAAATAATTTATATAATAACTACAGTGATAAAGAACCTCATGAAACAAATGCAATGAATAAAATGATGACATGGTATGGAATTCAAATGAAAACAATGACAGATGATAGCACTTCTAAACTTTCTGAATTATTAATGCAAGGTACTAATATGGGAATTATAGAAGGTAGACGTTTAATGAATCAAAATACAGATATAGCTCCTGATGTAAAAAATATTTTAAATGACTTTGTTGTTATGCAAGAAGACAGTGTAGAAACCTTAAAAAAATATTTATAAACTAAAAAGTATGTACTATTTTTAATATGTCTATATATTAATATTTGGAAGTCAAGACCATTATTATGTCTTTTTGAATATATTTGAACAATCAATATTAATATATAGACATATTATTCATTTATTTAATCTATATCGTTTAATATTAATTTAATTTTTTCTTTCTAATTTTTGCAATAAAAAATCCCTCATACAATTCATTTGGTCTTACACATAAAGTACCTTTTATCTTACTTGGAAGCAATGGTAAGCGTTCCATTCCTTCAAATTCAATTGGTACTATTTCTATATTACCATAACTTAACATTTTGTTTATTATTTGCTCATTTTCTTCTTGTAAAATAGAGCAAGTTGAATATACCATTTCCTTTCCTTGTTTTAATAGGTTAATTGCTTTTTTTAATAAAGCAAATTGAGATGCCGTTGATTTTTGAATTAATTTAGGTGTAAATATTTCACTTAGCTTAAGGTTATTTATATCTAAAGTTCCACTTCCACTACATGGTGCATCTAATAAAATTTTATCAAAAGAAAAAAAGTTGTCAATCTTTCTTGCATCTGTTGTCATAACATACGAACAAGTTACTCCTTGTTTTTCTATATTGTATTTTAAGCGCTCAGCTCGAATTTTGTTTATTTCACAAGCTGTAATACTTGCTTTATTATTCACAAGAGTAGCTATTTGAGTTGTCTTTCCGCCTGGTGCTGCTGCCATATCTAAAATATCTGTTCCTTCTTTTGGTTCTAATACAATAGGTGGTAGCATAGAAGATAAACTTTGAACATAAATATTTCCTTTTTCATAACTATCTAAATTTTTTATTTCTTTTTCTCTTACATTTTCTATTATAAAAGCTTCTTTACTCCATGGCACTTTTTCATATTCTATTTTTGATTTTTCTAGTTCTTTTTCTATTTCTTCTATATTACTTTTTAAAGTATTTACACGAAAAGTTACTTTTCTTTGTGTTTTATATCCTTGTATAATTTTGCTTGTTATATCTTTTCCATATTGTTTTTCTAATTTTTCTTTTAAAAAGCTTGGTATCTTTTCTTCCATTTATATGCCCCTTTATAATTTTTTAATCAACATTTATTTTTACATATTATACTACTTTTTTAACTAGTTACAGCCCTATTGTTGCAAAATAATACTTTTCTAATTATAAAACATTATACCACTTTTAAATGTAAAAAACACTATATAGTAACACCCTATTTAATATTTTTTTACATTTTGCTTGCACTTTACTTATTTTATCGATATAATCTTTTAAGATTTAATAAAAATAGGAGAAAAAATATGGAACACTGGAGCATTGAAGATTATAAAAATTTTGCAAATAATCATAATCGAAAAAGTAAATATAAGGCAAACAAAGTCTCTATTGATGGTCATACTTTTGATAGTCAAAAAGAAGCAGATTATTATTGTGAATTAAAAATAAAGTTACAAGCAAAAGAAATTAATGGTTTTTGTCTGCAACCAACTTTTATATTAGCACCTGGTTTAAAATATAAAGCTGATTTTATTGTTTTTTGCAAAGATAATTCTACTGAGGTTGTTGATGTAAAAGGATTTCGTACTAAAGAATACATTGCTAAGAAAAAAGTTTTTGAAGATAAATTTAATTTAAAAATAACAGAAATATAAATTCATAAATTTAGATAAAATATTATGTTACTTATAGATAATAATATATAAACTAGAAAAGAACTCTTTTTATCTATTAGAGTTCTTTTTTGGTCTTTATATAATAATAGTTTTACAATTTAAAAATTATGCGATTTTATTTTTTAAATAGTTTTCCTAATATACCTTTTTCTTTATTTTGTTTCTTTTTATTATTTGATTTATTTCTACTATTTTTTATAATTTTTTCAATTTTATCTTCAAAAAGTTTATTGTCTTTTTTTTCATTTGTTCCATTTTCTTCATATTCAAATAAATAAATATCTTCTTCATCATTTTCAAAATACTTTTTATAGTTATTATGAAGTTTATTATGATTTTTATTAGTTTTTGTATGGCGATTGTTTTTTCTATTCTTTCTTATATTATATTTTAATTTTTCTTTGTATTTATTATTTTTTATATCATTATGACTATCTTCTTCGTAGTCTTCTATGTCATTTTCATAGTAATCTTCTTCATCATAATCATCGCTATCATCTTCGTAGTCTTCATCTTCTTTATAATCATCACTATCATCTTCGTAGTCTTCATTTTCTTCATAATCATCACTATCATCTTCGTAATCTTCATCTTCTTCATAATCATCACTATCATCTTCGTAGTCTTCTTCTTCATAATTGTCGCTATCATCTTCGTAGTCTTCTTCTTCATAATCATCGCTATCATCTTCGTAGTCTTCATCTTCTTCATATTCATCGCTATCGCCTACATATTTTTTATAATTGCCACTATCTTTTTTTTCTTTATTATTATACTCATTATCATTATATATTTTATTATTTCTACTAGTTCTAGTATCTTCATCTTCTCTATAGTCTATATTTTCATCACTTTCTCTATTTTGATTTTTTGACTCTTTTACTGTAACTTCTTCAACATCATCAATTTTATATTCTGATAAATCTTTATTGAATTTTTCAGTAATTTGTTCTTGAAATACCATATAAATATTCTTTATTCCTTCAATTCTCCAGTAGTTTGAATTTATAACAGTTCCCATATTTATTCTTATGTTTGTTACTTCTTGTTGGAAGTTTCTTTCTTTTTCTTCTATATCTTTGAGATAATTTTTATTATATAATTCTTTATAAGCTTTTTTAGTTGATTTGCTCATTGTTTCTTTCATAATTAGTTCATATAAATTTGAAATTTGAATCATATCAGTATCAAAATTTTTTACCGCTTCTTCCATAAGTTTTTCGTGTGCCGCTTTACCATTTATGGCTGTCATTCTTTCATTATCTAAGAAACCTGTTAAATAATCTTTTATTGCATCTAAGAAAGCTAGCTTTACACTTACATCTCTTAACATTTTTTCAGCCTTATTAGTTTTTATTATTTCATTTGCTAATTCATCTAAAGTTCTCTTTGTCCTATCATATATATTAATGTATAATTCTGCCTCTTTTTGTGCAATATTAGTTCTGATTTTAACAACCTTTTCAATTGCTTTACTATTAAATACTACTTTTTCATTTTTTCCGTTCTCAAGCATTATTTGTATAATTTCTTTTTGATTTAATTCTTTATTTAAGTTTATAAAATTTTTTATTTTTTGAACATTATTTTTAGATATTTTTTCAAACATCGCCTTTAATGTCTCTGTATTTTTTATATAGTCTGATTCTGCAGTCCTTCTAATTCTTGAATATTTATTTCTCTCTTTTTGTCTTTGTGTAAATATAACAAGAGATTCAACATACTTCTCTCTTAGTTGTTTTAATTTATTATTATTTTGTTCTATATTTTCTTCTATTTTTTGAAGTTTTTTATCTAATGTGTTTGGATTTTCCCCTAAATCATTGAACAATTGATTTCTTTGTTTTTCTAATTCTAAATTTAATTCATATATCCTTGCATGTTCATTTTGAATTTCTTCTATTTCTGAGGCTACCTCATCAAATTTTTCAATTATCTTTTCTTCTTCATTTACTATATCTTGATATTTTTTTAGTCCATCAATAAACAGTTTATAATGTTCATAGTTTGTTTTTAGATTTATTTCTTTATCAAACCCGAAGACTTTTTTAAAATATCTTTCTAAGACAATAGCACTTCTTTCATACATGATGAACCCCTCCAAAATTTACTTTTTTATATTATACATAAAATATATAAAAAAGTCTAGCCATTTTGGTAGACTTTTTGTTAAAATAAATCTTATTGTTATATTTTATTTATAAACTCCATAATTTCTTTTGCAAGTATCTCTTCTTTTCCATTATATCCGTGGTTTGCTCCATCAACATAATTAATATCCTTTTTTTCATTTACAATTATATTGTTTAAAATTGAAACTAATTCATCTGCTTTTTGTAAAATCATTTCTTTATCATTTCCCCATCGCATAAATAATGGTTTATCTATATTATTTAAAGTTTCTAATTTATTATCTCTTCCAAATCTTGCAAAGTCGATATCTTTATTATCCCTTGTATATTTCAAAAAACTTTTTACACTAATTGGATGTATAAATGCTTCTTTTGGCATAAGATCTAATATTTTTCCTTGTGTTTCTTTTTCCTCTGCTAATTTTAAATAAGTATTATAATTTTCTCCCAAATATACTTCTATTGTTCTTGGAATATCTACTAAAGATAATAAGATTATACATTTTATAGAATTTAATATATCATATTCTCCTTCTTCTCTTAGTTCTCTATATGTGTACACAATTTTAGTACAACCTAGACTATGTCCTTGCAAATAAATTTCTTCATATCCTAATTCTTTTAATTTTAAAATAGCGCCTACAATATCTTCATACCCTTCTGCAACATTTTCATAGCTTGTCCCACCCAAGAACTTTTCTTTCTTTCCATTTATGTCTTTTGTATTATACTTTACTAATTCACTTCCTCTATTATTAAAGCCAAAATAATCTATATTATTTTGATTTGCGTAACTGGCAATTACCATTTCTCTTTCTTTAAAACAATTACTGCTCATTCCATGTACAGATAAAATAATTTTATTTGTATTTTTATTACATTTATGTAAAAAACCATTTAATTTAATACCATCTGTTGCTATAAAATCTATTTTTTTCATATTTTTCTCCTTCTTTAAAAATTTCTTTTATTATATCATCTAAAATAATAAATGTAAATAAACTCTGAAAATCTCAGAGCTTAGAATTAAACAAATAAATAGAGTAAACCTGTAAGCCGGGTTCTGTCTTTTAAAATAGTCATTTATCTAGGACAATTATTGCTAATTGCCTCAAGCCACTCAAGTTTAGAAGGTGCCGAGCAGGCTTAATCTTCCAATTTAGGTGTTGCTCCAGATGGGGTTTACACTGACCTGTTATGTCACCATAACAGCGGTGAGCTCTTGCCTCGCCTTTTCATCCTTACCCATAAATGGGCGGTTATTTTCTGTTGCACTTTCCTTAAGGTTACCCTCACTAGATGTTATCTAGCATCTTTGCTCTATGGAGCCCGGACTTTCCTCTCGTAATTTCTTTCGAAATTTACCAGCGACTATTCAATTTACTCTATGTACTATTTTAACATAAAAAAATTATAAAATCTACACTTTTTTTATGTTTATTAAATATTCCTCGTTACTAGTCATTCTAACTTTTGAAGTAGTTTATCTTTTTATGAGTTAACTAGTAATTATTACCCATTCTATCACATAAATTATTTCTTACTTGCTCTAGCTCTACAATTCCGTTACTTTGCTCTTTAATAATATTTTTTGCAACAACTATTAATCTAGGGTCAATTCGGTATTTTAACAAATTTTCACACATTAATACAGCACCTTTATGATGTGGTATCATTTCATTAGTAAAGTTTAAATTAATATTTAAACATCTTGGACTATTTCTCATTTGACTAATCATATTATTTACTATTTGGTTGTATTCAGACCTATAACATTCTACATTAATTGGATAATTGTTAAATCTTATAGCTGTTCTTTCAATTTCTTTCATCTGTTCTATACCTTTAGTTTGCATCACTATTATGTTTTTGGCTATTTTTTCTAATGGTTTATAATTTATGTATTTTAATAAATTTTCACACATATAAATTGCTGCTTGATGATGTGGAATCATACATCTAGTAAAATCAATTGTTATATTATTTATAAATTGTTGTGATGTCATCTTACTTGCCATTTCATCTAAAATTTGATCAAATCTCAATATGTACTCTCTTGCCATTAACATATTATTATAATTCATTTTTACACCTCCATCTTTATAAATATCTATCTTTCGATATCTTTTTATATAATATTTAAAAATACATAAAATAGTTCCTATCATTTTTATTTTATGATATGTATATATTTGATAATTTTGGAAATAATGTTTTTAGGTGGTGATATTATGACAAGTAAAGAATTATTATATGTTGAAGATGCTTTAGGACATGAAAAATTTATGAAATCATGTAGTCAAAAAACATCTGGTAAATTAACAGATATTACACTTTCCGATTATATGAAAGAATTAGAGCAAAAGCATACAGAATTATTTAACAAATTTTTAAATTTATTATAAGGGGGAACATATGGAAGATAAAGATTTAATGGAAAAAGAATTATTAATAATAAAGGGCGTTTGTGATTTATATCTTCATGGTACAATTGAATCATCAACAGCAGAAGTACATTGCGCTTTTAAAGAAGCCTTAAATACATCTTTAGATATACAAAACAAATTATATAATTTAATGGCTGAAAAAGGTTGGTATAAAACAGAAGTTGTGGAACAAACAAAAATTGACACTGTAAAGCAAAAATTTTCAGCAAATTAATTTATAATCAGATTTTTAAAGTGAGACAAAACAAATTTAGTTTTATGTCTCACTTTTTATTTATATATTAATTTTTTGTTATACAATATCTTTCATTTCTTCTAATGTATTTTTATATTTTATTAGAAATACAGCTTCATCCTGTATTTGTGCTGCATTTTGCAGCTCATTTATCATAACATAAACTTTATTAACACTGTATTGTTTCTTAGAATCAACATTTGTACTTGTTAATAGCTTAGAGTATTCCTCTATGCCTTGTCTTGTATTTTGTGTTATTTCTTCCCAAGGTTTAGCTCCTAATTTTGAATATGCTTGTAAAATATATAATTTAGTTTGTATTAAAGTTTTTGTAACCTCATCTTCTGTTGCAATATTCATAAATTTTGGCATATATTCATATAATTTTGCAAGTTCACTTAATGTTGCTTCTTTATTCTCTTCTTTTGCTACAACTGCCAAATTATCAAATTCTTTATTAAAATTTAATATATCCTCTTGATTAATATTTAATTGATATAAATCCAATGTTATTGTTGGAATTGATGCATACAATATTTCAATGTCATTCTTTACATTATCCCAATTAATCTCATCTGTATTTGTAAGTACGCCTTCTTGTCTTAAATCAAATTTTTGACTATCTTGTATTGCATTATCACTACCAGAAGTTGCTGTTGAATCTGATGAGCTAGAATTTTTATCTGAATTGCCATTACTTGAATTATCATTTTCACTTGAATTAGAAGAACTGCTACTGCTTTCTTCTTTTTGATTTTTAGCTTGTTTTGTAATTTTTTCAATTGATATTGTATAATTTCTAGTTTGTATATTATTCATTGTATTAAATAAACCAATTAGCTTCTCTTCTAAAAATTCAATCTCTGAAAAGCTTTTTTCCTTTTGATCTTGTTCATTACCTTTACTTATATTTTCATAAAGTAAAATAGATAGCACAGCAACTACAACAATTAAAATAATATATGCAATTTTTTTATATTTCTTCAAAATTTAAACCTCCCTTTTTCTATTTTTTCTAGTATTTACATTTTTATTTTGCTTTATTCTTTGTATAAATTTTTTTATATTTTTTATAATAATAGTAATTAATTTTTTAGTATTAATTTTAACTTTTTTGTATAATAAAAAGTGGAGGTTTAAAGTGATTGCAAAAATTATTTTATTTAGTAATGAAAAAGGAGAATTAAATAAATTCTTAAGTCGTTTTTACAATACAAATTTAGATATAGAAAATAATTTAAAATGGGAAAAAGAATCTGCTAATCCAGTTGAATTAGCAGAAATTCTTGGTACATTCATAGACAATTCTGATGATTATGTTTTAAGTATGTGGCTTTGCCTAGATCAAGATGTTTTTGTAAATATTACAAATGAGAATGCTAATGATATTATTAAATATTTATACGAAAGATTCCCATATTAAATAGTTCTTAGTGTTTACGTTATATCTCATTTTTTGTATGTTTTTTATTAAATTTTTGTAATTTACTCAATTTTCCATCCATCTGTATGATTACCTTTTACGAGCATAGATTTTAGAGTAATTACTGGGCAAATCGAACAATTATCATTGCCCACACTCTCTTCAGTACCACGCGAACTAAACATATGGCATCCACTCATGTTACCAAATCTTACAACGCGAACATTGAAACCGCAATATTCAGAACTAGTCTTAATACAGCGTGAAGCCACCCAATATTTCGTATTTGCACCATTTGGCATAATTAAATTATAATTTAAATTTGATGTATCTGTTCCTTTTCCTTGAAATGCACTTTGCATAAAATTATTCGCTTCGAACCAATAGGTTTGGTATGGATGTATATTTTCTGCATCTGTTACTAAGCACTCTTCTGATTTTACAAATGCCGTTTGTTCACTCAGTCCTAAACCATTTTTATTTTCTTTTCCATTTATTACGCTTAACTTTTCTTGTACATAAATACTTGGATAGTTTCTATAAACTGTATAAGGATTAATATTTTGATTATTATATTTTATATCATGGTCTATATAATTATAAGCCCCATTTATTCCTGTTAATGCTTCCTCTTTCATCTTTCCTTCAATATCTTCTATATTAATACTTCTTCCTTTTATTCCTTTTGTTTCATTTCCATATAATGTATCACAAGC
>CANQVM010000035.1 GCA_947627265.1 uncultured Clostridia bacterium
CTTAGCTCAGTTGGTCAGAGCAACCGGCTCATAACCGGTGGGTCCAAGGTTCGAATCCTTGAGGGAGCACCATTATATTTTATAAGGGTAGGTGGCCGAGTGGCTAAAGGCGGCAGACTGTAAATCTGTTCTCATTCGAGTACGATGGTTCGAATCCATCCCTGCCCACCAGAAACGAACAACCTAAAATGCTTAGAGAATTAAGCACTTTAGGTTGTTTTTTGATTTAAAAGTATGCAAAACTAATGCAGTAGAGATTTTGGTTCAAAGTCAATAGTTGGGGTGTAACTTTCTGAAAATAGTTTCACCTCAATATTTTTTTGAGTTTTAATCATTTTGCATAAAAAAATTAAATTTTATGTATTTTGAGTACACTTAATAAACCAATTTATATTAGGCTTATTAAAATAATTCAATTTTTGTATTGTTAATCTAATAGCAATATTCTTGTCTTAGTTCTTCAGAATAATTTATTAGAATATAATTTAATTCTTTTCGTTGTTTTTTGGTTAAATTTATATATCTAGAAAGAAGTATTTTTCTAGAATGTTTAAAACCTATTCTTTTATTCGATGAAGAAACTGCAAAAATGGCTAAACAATTACCTGTTAGAGTAGATATGTACAGAAAAAAATACGTTACTAAATAAAAATAAAAAAAGTATTGTCAAAAAAAATCGTTTATGGTAAGATTTTATTAGATAATATTATTATACAAAAGAGGAGGGTGGAAAGATGGAAAATAAAGAAATGGTTTCTGCTGGAAAAATGTCACAACATTTAATGGGAAACTGGTTGTTATGGGGATTATTATTTGGATTTATATATTCATTTGTTTTTGTTTTAATAACTAATTCTATGGAATCACTTGTTTTAAAAGCTATAATTGCAGTTATAGCACAAGGAATTATAGCTATAATTGTATGGAAATTAAGTACATCTTCATCATTCAAGAAACGAACAATATCTTATAATGATGTACCAACTGTGATGAGAAATTTAATTATATTTACTATAGTAATTTGTGTTTTGACTGGTATTTATAATATTACATCTGTTAATTCTTCAATGGACAAAGCTATTAATTCTGATTACAAACTTAAATTTAGCGAAAGTATGATGTCAAGAATATATAGTGATGAGCAAATGGCTGAATATAATAAAGAAAAAGAAAAAGCTATAGCAGAGGCAAAAAGTAAAGCAAATATGTACTTGATTATATTAGAAGTAGGACTAACAGCTGTTTATTTAGCTGTATTACCATTAGAAAAAAAAGAAATTTTAAAATATGTTAGTTAGGAGAATAAAAAATTAATGTAGTTACAGCTATAATTTGGATTGTTATTGGTATAGTTTGTGCATTTGTACATAAAAATAAAGGATATTCACTTATTGCAGGTTTTGCTGAGGATTTTTCCTTTCAATAATAGGTTTAATTGTAGTTTTATTAGAAAAAACAAGACAGAACATGATGCAGATATGGCAAATAAAAATGGATTATCTATAGGATAATGACTTGCTATATTTTTAGGAGTAGGTATAGTTGGAATTGTAATCTTCTTTGTTGTTATGAGTAATTTATAGGAGGATAAAAATGACACAATTGACAAATGAAATGATAATTCAAAGTCTTAATAAAAGTTCTCCATTTATGGGTATAGAGCTTATATTATTTGGAGGAATGTTAATAATCTTTGGAATTGTATATTTTTTCAAATTAAAAAAAGAACAAAATTCTGGAAGGAAAAAAGGCATAATAATAGGTGTAGTTCTAATTGCATTTTTAATTGGTATTCTAGTATTTAAGGGTTCTCTAAAATATAGTGCAATACAATATTCAATAGAAAATAATTGTTTTGAGGTTGTAACTGATACTGTAGCAAGAACAAACTCTACTACAGATGATGATGGAGATACAACCTACTATGTTTATTTAACCAATAATGGAAAAGTTACTGTTAGCAGAAACACATATTATGATTGTTCTACTGGGAAATCTGTATATGTTGTAATTGCAAAAGGCAGATTTGGAGGAAAATATCCAACAGGACAACTTTATTCAACAAGTAGATACCAATATGTTAATAAATAAAAAAAGAAAGGAGGGGGAAACCTTCCTTTTTAGTTTTACAAATTTACCGCTATATTTTGCTTTACATTTTCATCAATCTGGAATAAATATTCTTCATTAAATCCAAACAACATTGCTATAATATTATAAGGGATAATACTTATCTTTGTATTATATTTTGTTACATCATTATTATATAATCTTCTAGCTGCTTGTAATTGACTTTCTATTTTAGATAAGTTCTTTTGAAGTTCTAAAAATTGCTCACTTGCTTTTAAGTTAGGATAATTTTCTGCAATAGCTAATATTTTATTAATTTGATTATTTAATTCTTCACTAACTTTTATGTCTTTTGTTTCATTGTATTGAGTTCTTAATTGTGTTATTTTTTCAAAAGTTTCTTTTTCATAGTTTATGTAACTTTTTACTGCGCTTACTAAATTTGGTATTAAATCAAATCTTTGCTGTAAATAGACATCAATACCACTTTTTGACTGTTTTACTTTTAATTTTAATTTAGTTAAAGTATTATATTGAGCAAATATCAATATTACTAAAACAAATAAGATAATTATTATTACAATTGGTAATGGCATAATTTTATTTCCTCCTAATCATTATATTCTGTGTCTTTTATTAGTTTAATCAATTTATCTGTTAATGTAAATGTAAAATTTAACATTCTATAATATTTATATAGTGTTGATTTATCTAATGAAAATTTCATCACATTAGCAGTTTCAAACATTTCCCCTGACATAAATCTTATATATATTAGATTATTTTTAATTGTTAACTCGTATTCCATATTCATTTCTTCTTGAAATTCAATCAATAATTGCATTATATCTGCTGTTAATAATTGCATTGCAATTATTTTGTCGGAGCAATATACATCAAACATTTTTTCAAATTCTTGTGAATCTAATTCAACTCTTAATTTATCAAAAGGAAGTTTTGCTCTAAAAGCTCTAGCTAATATATTTTTGTCTTTTCTATCTTTTCTTAAATATAAACATGCATTGAAAGGTTTAGGTGTTTCAACTTTTGACATTATTCCACAAAATAATGTATGATAATGTCTATCGCCATCTTTATCTGTAGTTTCATATTCTGTTAAAATTTCTGACATTGAAAAATTGCAATTGTTTTTTAATACACCTTGCATTAAATCTTCTGATCTATATCTATCGTATTTTTCAAATTCTGCATCAATGTATGAAGATGAACTTATTCCTTGATGAGGACAGTAACTAATGTTTTCTTCAAAGGAGTCCAGTAAGGCTTTCACGACTTTTGTTTTAAAATCATCTTTATATTGAGCTATTCTAGATTTTTGACCTTTTGGTTTTGTTTTTATATAAATAAGAAATGCAATAACTCCATAAATAAATATTATGAAATGAGCAATTTCATCATTTGGATAAAATGTTTTATATAAAAATGAATATAATGCAAATCCTATTATAATTACTATAGTTATTATAGTTATATTTCTTACAGTTTCATTTTTTGCTCCATATCTTGAAGATTCTAAATCTTCTGCATTATTTTCAACTATTCTTGAATAAATTTGTTCAAATTTTTCATCACTATGCATTCTTTTACCCCTAAATCATATTTTTATTTTAATTCTATTATAGCATATATTGAAAATAATTATAGTGATTTTTTGATAAAATTTATTGCAATTTAAAAAATTTTTAGTAAAGTGATGGATTTTATTTCAATCATTAAGAGAGCTAACGAGTTGTAAATGTCTATGTCATTGGCACCAATTTGCACAAATTTACAAGATAACACTATATAACTTGAAAAAGTTATAAGTGTTATTTTCTTGTATTAAAAATAAAAAATCTTTACAAGTTATAACTTAGGTTACAAGACTATAAAAATTTTATAAACACAAAAACTTCAAACCATTTCAAAAAGAAATGGTATTTTTTTGACCAGAAATATTGAAAAAAAGGAGTTTTTTTGTGGTATTATGTTACATATAGCTAAAAGTCTTAATGTTTTGGAAAATGCACCAGAATATAATAATAATATAATCATAACCACCAATAAAATTGGTGGTTATGATTATATTGGTATAAATAAATATTTTTGTCTTGTCATAAAAAATTCAAACAAAGATATTAAAATTAATTATAAGTAATTAGTTTTTTAGTAAAATCTAAATTACTCCAAGAATCATATTCATATCCAAGGGTATAGATATCAGTAGCTAAAATATCTTTATCAAGAATAGTTTGTAAATTTTTGTTGGAATTATTGTCTATAAATTTTTTTACAGAAGTAATAATTTCCAACTTAGGATTTGCTTTTGCAATTTCTGAAATTAAAAATTTACCTCTATTGTTAAAACCAAGTACTCTAATATATAAATTATTCTTTTTAGAAATAGCCATATCTTTTTTTGTAATTCCAAGTAATGCATATAATAAAATCCTTTGTATACGGGTAGAAGTATATCTTTTTGATTTAATAATATTTAAAAATTCTATAATATTATTACAAGAATTTGCGGCATTTTTTATAGCAAATTCTAATCCTTCTGAAACATCAGGAAGTTCTGCTATTTGGGCTATAGTCATTTTCCTTAAATTATAAATAATTTGTTTTTCAAAAACTGATAAATCAGAAACAATGTGACCTTGCTTTATATTTTTTATTAAAATATTATAACTTGATTCAGGAAGTAGCCTTCTTAAAATATCAAATCCACCATTTTTTATAATATTACGAATTGCAGTTGCACTTGCAATATTTCCGAGAATATCCAATATCGTTATAACCGGATTCGTAACGAGAAATTGGAATTGGCGTAATATGGCTCTTATATTTTTTTAAGGCTTTTAAATATTCAATTCCCAAAATATTATTGGGATGAGAAAGTACATTTGCATATTTTTGAATATCATTTAAATATAGCATTAATGCATTTTCACGAGCTTTTGGATATGAAATACCTTTACTTAACTCATTAGAAAGTATAATTTTATATTGCTTAGGCTCATTATATAAAACATCTGCAAATTGATTTAAGATATTAATATCAGAGTTTTCAGCTCCAAATGAAATATAGTCTACAACTTTTAAAGAATCCAAAATTTTGATTCCACCATTTGCAAAATTTTCTGCACTAGAAATAGCATATAAAACAGGAAGTTCAATTACTAAATCAATACCATTTTGAATAGCTATTTCTGTCTTAGACCATTTATCAATTAAAGAAGTAGATCCACGCTGAGTAAAATTTCCACTCATAATAGCAACGGTATAAGTAGAGCCAGTTATTTCTTTAGATTGTTCTAAATGATATAAATGACCATTATGAAAAGGATTGTATTCACCTATAATACCTAAAACTTTACCCATATAAAAATTCCCTTCTTGTATAAAATTAAATTAACTGCTATAATATTACCATAAAAAAGATAAAAAAACAAGAATAAAAAAGGATGGTAATACAATGGAAAAAGTTATATTATATACAGATGGAGCATGTTCTGGCAATCCTGGCCCTGGAGGCTGGGGGGCAATTTTAATGTATAAAGATCATAAAAAAGAAATTTCAGGAGGAAAAAAAGATACAACGAATAATATAATGGAATTAACAGCTGTAATTGAGGGACTAAAATTATTAAAATATCCTTGTGAAGTTGATGTATATAGTGATAGTGCATATGTTGTAAATGCATTTTTACAAGGCTGGATTTATAATTGGGTAAAAAATAACTGGAAAACCTCTGGAAAAGAAAAAGTCAAGAATCAAGAAATTTGGCAAGAATTGTATAATTTAACCAAGGTTCACAAAGCAAATTTTATAAAAGTAAAAGGACATAGTGATAATGAGTTTAACAATAGATGTGATGAATTAGCAAGAAATGCAATAAAACAGCTTTAATTAAAACAATAAAACACAAAATTTGTTATTAGTCAAAATATAAAAAGATAAATTACTATAGGAGTTGATATATTAATATTTAGCAGTTAAGACACTTATTCTGTTGCCATAGACATTTTTTGACAATAAATATTAATATATCAATTTTAAATAATAATTTGCAAATAGTTTAACCACTAATTCAATATTACAATTATGTTACATGTTATAAAAATATTGAATTATTTTGCTAATTAAAGTATAATAAAAGTGTATGAATATAATTATTTAAAAATAATATTAAAGCTAATAAATATAGAACAATATGTAAACAAGCTTCAAAGGAGGATATAAATGGAGAACTTTGCAGACTATATTCTAAATGAAGAAACTTTTTCAGGAAAACTTGAGATTGCTTATTATTTATCCAAAAAAAGAAAAGTTTTTTTTGATAAATCTGTAATATTTAAATCTGAAATATTAAGAATGTTTTTAAATTATTCGAAAATAGATGTAGATAAAAATTTTGTACTGACAGCTGCAATTTTGTGTAATTGTAAAAAAATAGATAATGCTCAAGATATTGAAAGCATTCATAGCTATGCAAGAAAAGGTGCTCAATATTTAGAAATGTTAGGATTTGGAAAAAGATTTTGTAAAATTTGTGAAGAAATTAACAGATATAGTAATAGTAATCCAAGAGAAAGAGAAAGCGATATTTTAGAATTAATTGATCAATTTGGAGGAATGTTACTAGATAGACCAGAAAGAATCGGATTTAAGCCAGATGAAGCTATAGTATTGCTAGAACATAGAAATTTAAAAGATAATTATAATAGATACTTAGAAACTTTTATTAATTTTGTGAATTTTATAGAAAAGATAAATATAAATGAATTAGTTAATATGACAGCATTAAAAAGATTGGTAAAAATACATAATGAAACGAATTCTATAACTAAATTTATGGAAGAAGTAGTATATGATTATGAGCCAAAAATTGATAAATTAATGGCAAATTATTTAGAAAATGAATCTAAAGAGATGTTTAAGAAAGTGGAAAATCCTAATAGACCACTTTTTAGCGAAGAAACAGCAAAAAAAATAATGAGTCATATAGAAGAAGGAACTGTTGCAGAAATAAAGGAGTAATAAAAATGTACGAAGTATTTGCAGATTTACATGTACACATAGGAAGAAGTGAAAGTGGAAAACCAATAAAAATAACAGCAGCAAAATCATTAAATTTTGCTAATATTGCAAAAGAATGTGTTAAAAAAAAAGGAATTCAAGTTGTAGGGATAATAGATTGTGCTTCTCCATATGTAATAGAAGATATTGAAAATTTTTTACAATCAGGAGATGCATATGAATTAAAAGATGGAGGAATTATTTATCAAGATAAAGTATGCATTCTATTAGGAAGTGAAGTAGAAACGTCAGAAAAGGGAAGAGATAGAAAATGTGGAAGTGCACACAATTTGTGTTTTTTTCCACATCTAAAAGATATAAAAAATTTCTCTAATGAATTAAGCAAACACCTAAAGAATATTACTCTAAGCACACAAAGAACAGACTTATCAGGATATCAATTAATTGATATAGTAGAAAAATATAATGGTATTTTAATACCAGCACATGCTTTTACGCCACATAAAAGTTACTATGGTAATTGTACAGATAAGCTACAAGATATATTTAAAGAAAAATTTGATAAAATATTTGCAATTGAATTAGGACTAAGTTCAGACACATATTTAGCAGATACAATTTCAGAGTTAGAAACACGAACATTTCTAACTAATTCAGATGCACATTCATTACCTAAAATTGCAAGAGAGTATAATAAAATTCAAGTTAATGATATTTCTTTTAAAGAAATAGTAATGGCTTTAAAAAACCAAGGTGGAAGAAAAGTATTAGCTAATTATGGTTTAGATCCTAAACTTGGAAAATATCACAGAACATATTGCGATGATTGTGAAAAATCAATTGAAACAAGCAAACCAGTTGAGACATGTCCTATATGTGGAGGGAAAAACATTACTTTCGGAGTTTTTGATAGAATTGAATTAATAAAAGACAAAAAAGAATCTAAAAGTCCCAAAAATAGACCACCTTATATTTATCAAGTTCCACTTGGTTTTATACCAGGAGTAGGTGGAAAAACAATTACAAAACTTTTAGACACATTTGAAACAGAAATGAATATTTTACACAAATTATCAAAAGATGATATTGAAATGGTTGTAGGAGAAAAAATAGCAACTTATATTGAAAATGCTAGAAATGGTAATGCAAAAATACAATCAGGAGGAGGAGGAAACTACGGTAAAGTTTCTGTAAAATAAAAGTTCTAAAAATCTCTTTATCGAATACACATTATGTATAAACGATAAGGAGATTTTTTATGAAAAATAAAAAGTTAAAGATAAGTGGAACTATAAAACAACATATCATAAATAATAAAAGAGAATACATAGTAATAGGCTTATTATTTGTAATAGGTATATTCTTAGGAGTTTTATTTGTAAATAATATGCAAGAAACTCCAAAACAAGAAGTTAGTACATATTTTAATAATTACATAGATAAAATGAAAGAAACACAAAATATTGATAATATGAGTCTACTAAAAACTAGCATGTGGCAAAACCTATTATTAATGATTATGATATGGTTTTTTGGAACTACGGTAATACGGAATACCAGTGGTTTTTGGTATTGTACTATACAGAGGCTTTTGTTTAGGATACACTATATCTATATGTATTTCGATTATGGGACTATCTAAAGGATTACTTTTTATAGCAATTTCTATACTTGCACAAAATATTATTTTTATACCAGTAATTTTAGCATTAGCAGTAAGTGGATTCAAACTTTATAAATCAATTATAAAAGATAATAGAAAAGAAAATATAAAACTAGAAATTATTAGGCATACATTATTTTCATTAGTTATGCTAGTATTATTAGCAATAGCATCATTAGTAGAAATTTTTGTCTCAACAAATACTCTGAAAATGTGTATAAAATATTTTTAAAAAATTTTAAAAAACGTATTTACTTTTTATTAAATGTTTGATATAACATATGTAGTTTATGTAAATAAATTATTTTGGATATAGGGGTAGATAAAAATGGAAAGACAATTAAAATATTTTTTTGAATTTTTAGAGAATGAGAAAAAGCTATCAGACAATACATTACAGTCTTATAAAAGAGATTTAAAGCAATTTAAAAGATATATAGAAGCATGTGAAGTAAGTTATAATCATGTAAAAGAAGAGGATATAAAAGACTATATAAAAGAATTACACGAAAATGGCAAAAAACCATCTAGTATATCAAGATGCATTGCATCTATTAGATCTTTTTACCAATTTGTACTAAAAAGAAAAAAAGTAAAAATTGATCCAACAGCCAATATACAATCTCCTAAAATAGAAAAAAGAGTTCCAAGTGTATTAACCTCAAAAGAAGTAGAATTATTATTAAATCAACCAAAAGATATAGACTTAAAAGGAACTCGTGATAAAGCCATGCTAGAATTTGCATATGCAACTGGAATGAGAGTAACAGAAATAATCTCATTAAATATTGAAGATGTAAATTTAGAAGAAGGATATGTTACTTGCAAAACAGGAACAAAGCAAAGAAACATACCACTTGGAAGTATGTCTTTAAATGCATTAAAAGAATATATAAATGAAGCAAGAAATGTATTAATAAAAAATGAAGATGAAAAAGCCCTATTTGTTAATATAAATGGAGGAAGATTAACAAGACAAGGTTTCTGGAAAATAATAAAATATTATAAAGAGCAAGCACATATAACAAAAGACATAACACCACATGTTTTAAGACACTCTTTTGCAACACATCTTTTACAAAATGGAGCAGATTTAAAAGCAATTCAAACTATGCTTGGACATTCAGATATATCTTCAACGCAAATTTATATGCAATTCCAAGATGAAGGAATAAAAGATATTTATAAAAAAGCTCATCCAAGAGCATAATAAAAAAACGCCTATGGCGTTTTTTTTTATACTTTTTACTAGACAGATATATAAAAAAAATATATAATATCAATATTAAAAAGAAAATTAAAACTAATACCTAAAAAAGAGGATTTTACAATGAAGAAAAAAGTATTATTTATATCAAGTACAGGAGGGCACTTAAGCGAGTTATTACAACTTTCACCTCTATTTGAAAAATATGAATATCATATTATAACTGAAAAAGATAAGGCAAATGAAAATTTAAAAGAAAAATATAAAGATAGAGTATATTTTTTACCATATGGAACAAGAGCAAAAATATTTACTTATATTATAAAATATTTTTATTTATGTATCAAAACTATATACTATTATTTTAAACTAAGACCTAAAGTTATTATAACTACTGGAACACATACAGCAGGGCCAATGTGTTATATAGGCAAAATATTTGGGAGTAAAATAATTTATATAGAAACATTTGCTAATAGAAATAAAAAAACAGCAACAGGTAGACTAATTTATCCAATTGCAGACTTATTTATTGTTCAATGGGAAGAAATGCTAAAAATATATCCAAAAGCCATATATGGAGGTTCAATTTATTAATGATATTAGTATTATTAGGAACACAAAATAATAGTTTTCATCGTTTATTAAAAAAATTAGATGAATTAATTGAAAATAAAGTAATAGATGAAAAAGTATTAGTACAATCTGGATACACAAAGTATGAATCAAAAAATATGAAAATATTTGATTTAATACCACAAGAAGAACTAGAAAGATATCAACAACAAGCAGATTTAATTATAACACATGGTGGAGTAGGATCTATTATTAGCTCTATAAGAAAAGATAAAAAAGTTATAGCAGTTGCACGACTTCATAAATATCACGAACATGTAAATGATCATCAAAAGCAAATAGTAGAATTATTTGACAAAAAAGGATATGTTATAGGAATAAATGATGTAAATGAATTAGAAAAAGCAATAATAGAAGCACAAAATTTTATTCCTGTTAAATATGACACATCTAAAAAAGAAAATTCTAAAATTTTAAAAATAATAGAAGAATATATTAATACAATATAAGAATAAGTATTTTATGAATATTAAGAAAGAATAAGGTTATAGGTAAATCCAAAACCTAAATATGAAAAGATAGGATGTTATATAAATGGAAGAAGACAGAATTATTAATCCAGGATTAGAAAATGAAGCAGAAGAAAGAATAGAAAATTCATTAAGACCAAATACATTAGATGAATATATTGGACAATATAAAGTAAAAGAAAACATGAAAATATATATAGAATCTGCTAAAAAAAGAGGAGAACCATTAGATCACTGCCTGTTTTATGGGCCTCCTGGACTTGGAAAAACAACATTATCAAACATAATTGCAAATGAAATGAACTCCAATATAAAAATAACATCAGGGCCAGCAATTGAAAAACCAGGTGATTTAGCATCACTATTAACTAATCTTTCTGAATTTGATGTATTATTTATTGATGAGATACATAGATTAAGCAAAAGCGTAGAAGAAATATTATACCCAGCGTTAGAAGATTATACTTTAGATATTATAATAGGAAAAGGTCCAAGTAGTAGGTCAATTAGATTGGAATTACCAAAATTTACACTAATAGGTGCAACAACAAAAGCGGGATCTTTAACAACTCCACTTCGTGATCGTTTTGGTATTGTACATAGGTTAGAATTATATTCTATAGAAGATTTAACAACAATTGTTAAAAGATCTAGTGGTATTTTAAATATAAAAATAGAAAATGAAGCAGCAGAAGAAATAGCAAGAAGGTCTAGGGGAACACCTAGAATTGCAAATCGATTATTAAAAAGAGTAAGAGATTATGCAATCGTACTAGGAGATGGAAATATAAACTTAAAAATAGCAAAACATGCATTAAACAAGCTTGAAATTGATGAGTTAGGTTTAGATGAAATAGACAGAAAAATATTAGATACAATGATAGTACAATACAATGGAAGACCAGTAGGAATTGAAGCTTTAGCAGCAACAATAGGAGAAGAAATTGATACTATAGAAGATATATATGAACCATATTTAATACAAATAGGATTTATAGCAAGAACGCTAAGAGGAAGGGTAGTGTTACCTCCAGCTTATAAGCATTTAGGATATAAATATATAGGAGAATAAATTAGGAGAAAATTATATGGAAAAAGTAAAAACAATAAATTATAATAACTTAATTATAATTATATTGATTAATATATTAATATTTTGTTTAACAAATATGATATTTGACATTAAATATGAGCAAGTAGATGATTTTATAATTTACAATTTATATTCAGGATTAGATGGAACTTATAATTTTCATGGAGTATACATACATCCTATACTATGTATGATACTAAGTACTATATTTAGAGTCATTTCAGTAATAAATTGGCATAGTATTTTTCTTCTTGGTATACAATTTGTTTGCTTTACTATTTTGGGATATATTTTATTACAAAAACATAAAAATAAAATTATAATTTTAATATATACCATATTTGCTAGTGTATTTTACACATCTTTATTACAATTACTACAATATACATCTGTTTCTGCACTAGCTATTTTAACAGCATTTATTATGCTAATTAATAATATGAATGAAAAAAAGAGCAAAAAGTATAAATTTTCATATATTCTACTATATACAATAGGCATTATGCTAAGAATTCAGTCTCTTATAATAATATTACCATTTTATTTTTTATATGGTATTTATTATATAATTAATTTAAAAAAAGGAAAAATATTAAAACAAGAATTCTTACAATTAGTAAAGGAATATATGATATTATTTATAATAACAATAATTATATACATATCAAATATCTGTTTTTATCAATTTAATAATGTTTACAAAGAATATACACAATATAATAACTTGCGAGGGCAATTGCATGATTTATCATTTACATCTTATGATGAAAATAAGGAAATATTTGATGAAATTGGCTGGTCAAAAAATGATTATTATCTTTTTTATACATTTAATTTTGGAGATGAAATAGTATATAGTAAAGAAAATTTACAAAAAATCTTAGATTATAAAAAAAATAAAAATGAATATTATAATCTAAATTTAGATATAAAAACAGTAGTAAAAGATTTTATAAATAATGCTGAAAATAGTATTACGTATATTAGTATATTATTTATAATTATGTTTATAGTAGTAACTTATAGTAATAAAGAAAAATTTAAACTTAATATTTTAATATTTTTAATAACCATAGGAGTTCATATATCATTTATTATTTTAAATAGAAGTATGTTGAGAGTAGTAATACCAGAGTATATATTAGGCACAATGCTTTTTATATATAATATGAAACTAGAAACTAATAAAAAAGATAATAAAGCAATAGATATTATTTGTATTTTTTGCATACTTGTAATAGTAATATTTTCAGGAAGTAAAAATGAATTTAATTATAAATTAAAAAATTATCAAAATTACAGACAAGTAATAGATTACACAAATGAACACAAAGAAAATATGTATTTATATACAGTGCCATCACTTCAAGATAGATATTTGGCTTACTCTGTATATACTATGCCACCTAAAGGAGCATTTTCAAACTTAAGAGTAATGGGTGGATGGGATATGTTCACTCAAAATTATTATGATACAAAAGAAAGATATAACTTAGAAGGAACTTTTTTAGATGTATTAAAAGAAAACGTATATGTAATTGATGGAGATGTATCATGGTCAGGAAATTACTATACAAATTATATAGATCACATAGTACTATTTATCAAAGAACATTATGATATAGAAGTAAAATATGAAAAGATAAAAGAATTTGACAATATTTATATTTATAAAATAACAAATAAAAATGAAACATAGAAAGAGGTAAAAAATGAAATTATTATTACACACTTGTTGTGCGCCATGTAGTGTATATTGTATTGATTCTTTAAGAAACGAAGGAATTGAACCAATTGTATATTGGTTTAATCCTAATATACATCCATACATGGAATATAAGGCAAGGAGGGATTGCTTAAAAGAATATACTAATAGTATAGGAATACAAGCAATATTTGAAGAAAACTATGGTTTAAGGGAATTTTGTAAAAAGGTTGTAGGAGATTTAGATAATAGATGTGAAAATTATTGTTACCCAGTCAGGTTAGAGCAAACTGCAAAATATGCAAAAGAAAATGGATTTGATAGTTTTTCTACAACACTTTTAGTAAGTCCTTATCAAAATCATGAAGCTTTAATAGAAGTTGCAAATCAAATGGCTAATAAATATGGTGTTGAATTTTTGTATCGAGATTTTAGAGTGGGTTTTAGACAAGGACAAAATAAAGCAAGAGAATTAGGTTTGTATATGCAAAAATATTGTGGATGTATTTTTTCAGAACAACAAATATTTATAACCCACACAAATACAAAGCCAAATTTACCAGAGGGATTCGAGTTTTTACCA
>CANQVM010000036.1 GCA_947627265.1 uncultured Clostridia bacterium
CAAACTTAACTGTAGCAATAATTACAAGTAGTTCGACGAAAACGCATTCTGGAGCAGGTAGTGGGAATCGAACCCACATCATCAGCTTGGAAGGCTGAGGTTCTGCCATTGAACTACACCTGCATATAAAATTAATTGTCAGGATTTTTGGAGCAGGTAGTGGGAATCGAACCCACGTCATCAGCTTGGAAGGCTGAGGTTCTACCATTGAACTACACCTGCAATTTCCTCCTGACAATTATAAATTATAAATGTTTTTTTTATTTTTGTCAATACCTATTTAAAATTTTTTAGCTAGAATATAAATTTTTTTAATTTTATTTTGCAAACACCATAACAATTCCAACTACAATAGCTATAATTCCACCAATTAATGTAAACATTGCTGTTTGATTTGATTTATTAATCAAATCTTCTTCTGATTTTGTTGTTACTATAAAAGGCTTTTTAGAATCTTGTGGTTTTCCTATATGAATTTTATTTCCTACTTTAAAAGCTTCGCCTATAACATATAATTGTTGATTATTATCAATTGTTTCTTCTGTCATTTTAAATCCAATTGTCTCTGCACCAAATCTATTAAAGGAAAAAGAATTAAAATATCTATAATTTCCTAAATTTGTCTTTGGTTCAAATCTGTCAAAAGTTTTTGGTATATCTAATTTACACCCTACTCCATTAATTTCAAGTACAACACTTTCATTTGTACTACCATCTAATAATTCTATTTCTTGACTTGATTTTTCTTCTGAAATAGTATTTTCTTGCTTATTAACTCTTGTTCGCATATTTCCATTACTATCACGATATTGTTCTTTTATTTCAATTACCTGTGCTAATCGTGATTTACAATATGCAACTTGTCTATTTGAAAATGGTGTTTCTTTCAAATTGGTGGATAAAACATTTCCCTTTAATTCTACGAATTCTCTATAATCATTGCCTAATCCATTGGAATCCATTTGATCAAACATATCTTTTAATTCATTTATCTTTTTAGTCTGTAAAAATTTCATTTCCGTTACATTATTTTGAGTTTTTGGTCGTACATAAAATATTGCAACAAAGCCACCAATTATAAAAATTATAGGAATTATTATATTCATTTTGTTCCTCCTAATTATTTTTATTCATTTCATTTTTTAATTTTTCTAATTCAGCATTTATTCTATTTTCTTTGTCCATTTGTGCAAATGGATCGGATTCGCTTTCTTGTATACCTGATACTTCTGAAAATGCATCTGCTTGTGACTCTTTTTGTTCAATTTTTTGTTCCATTTTATCCATTTTTGCAAAAGCACTTTTACTATCCATATTGCCAAGTGTTTTTGCCAATTGAGATTTTGCATCAGCCATTTGACTTCTTGCAACAAGCATTGCTTGTTTACTTCTTGCTTCTTCTAATTTTTGTTTTAATACATCTACTTGAGATTTTATTTCATTTACTTGTGCTTCCATTGAGTTAACCATTTCTTGATATTGTGTAGCCATATTATCTTGTTTTACTTTGTTTTCTAATGCTTGTTTTGCTAATTCTTCATTTCCTTGCTCTAAGCACGTTTTTGCTTTTGATTGCCACATATTAGATTGTTCTTGAGCTGTTGCTAATTGTTTTTTTACTTGATTAAGACTTCCCATCGCTGTTCCCAATCCCTGTGTTGCCTTTCTTAATTGATCTTCCATATCAATTATAATTTGTTTTACCATTTTTTCTGGATTTTCTGCCTTGTCTATCAAATCATTAATATTTGATCTTACTAAATCACTAATCCTTTCAAATATTGCCATTTTAATTTCCTCCTTTTTTAATCTCTTTTTTTAAATAATGTTTTTATTAATAAACCTGATCCTGCTGCCACCATTCCAAAAATCAAAATATAATCAAACATTGATGTTGTAACAAAATTAATTCTAACACTCATAATAATGCTAACTACAATAAATACTATGCTTAATACAATTAATATTTTAGCTGCAATAGATTTATTATTAACAAAATACCATATAATTCCTATAATAAGTGGTATTGTAACTGTTCCAGAGGATAAATCAAATCCTCCTATTCTCCATATATACCAACTGCTATGTACCATTACCCTCTTACTTAGCATAAATAGTCCTGCACCTAGCAGTAGTACTCCAATAAAGAATTGCAATAGTTCATTTCCCCCTGTATCCTTTTTTTCTTCTTTTGGAATTTTAATATTATTTAAATCTTCTGATATTGATTTATTCTTTTTATCCATATTTCTTATCATTTCTCCTGTCTTTTATTTTACATCTTTGTATTTATAATATTTAGATGCAAATGTAACTCTTATAACAATAATTAATAGAATATTTCCTATTATTGCTATATTAATACCTGTATTGGGTAATATTTTACTTGTAACTGTTGGATATACAGTATCTTTTTTTCTGTTATATCATTGCCATTATTTTTATCATTAGGAGTGTTTTTATCACTTCCATTATTGTTATTATTAGGAGTTTATTTATCTCTACCATTATTATTTGTTATTTTAGTAACTGTTCCTACTTCAATAATAGCTTGTCCATATATAGTTTTTACATTAGTATCACTTGCTTTCAACCATAGATAATACAATCCATCTTCTGTAGGTATCTCTCCGTTTTTCAAATATGTTCCATCAGCCATATTTTTATGAAAAGATTTCCATGATGTACCTGTTAAATTTTGAAAACTTTCCTTTCCTTTTAGTGATAAACCCGATAAATCATTATTATTATCTATATATTTATTTACTATATTAGGATCTGTTATTTTCTCCCATTAAAATTTTGCATTTAACACATTTATACCATAAATTGCCTTTAAAGTCAATTCTAGATTTCCTAAAATTTTCACGATCATAACACATACTTTTTGAAATGGTGAATACTTTTAATAAAGGTAATTCTAAATTAATATTATAATTACTAATAATATTCTCTTTACCTTCTTTTTTTATTGTTAAATAACCTGTATTAGTTGATTTTAAAACTGAAATTTGCTTATATTAGCAACCAAAATTGATATTCTAATTGTTACTGATGCATAGTCTGGATTTAAAACATCATACCAATTTTCTATTGTTGCACCTTTTTTTTCAATTGCCTATTTATAACTTACTCCTTCTTCCAAATTTAATCCCTTCAAAATATAATCAATAGATCCATCTGTTGATGTAACAACTTGTTCTGCAGTTATGTCCTCTGCATATACAAAACTTTTATGTTTTATACTTTTGTGCATTTCTTTTTTTCTCTTCTATTTTTATTATGATTGCATAATATATTACATTTTCACATCTTGCAACTATTTTTTACAATATAACAAAAACGTAATAATGTTGTAATATTAATGTAGCACTAATATTTATACTTCTTTTTTTAAACAAGCTTTTACTAGTCCTACAAATAATGGTGCTGGTTTGTTCGGTCTAGATTTTAATTCCGGATGAAATTGACTAGCAATAAAGTATGGATGGTTTTCAATTTCTACTATTTCTACTAGTAGTCCATCTGGCGATGTTCCTGAAATCTTTAACCCAGCTTCTTCTAATTTTTGTCTATAATCATTATTATATTCATATCTGTGTCTATGTCTTTCTGAAATTTCACTTTTTACATATAATTTATTTGCCAAACTTTTTTCTTTTAGTACACATGGATATGCTCCCAAACGCATTGTTCCACCTTTTTTATCAATTTCTTTTTGTTCTTCCATTATATGAATAACTGGATTTTTTGTGTTTTTTTCTAATTCTGCTGAATTTGCATCTTTTAGATTTAATACATTTCTGGCAAATTCAACAACTGCCATTTGCATTCCTAAACATATACCTAAAAATGGTATTTTGTTTTCTCGTGCATATTTAATTGTTTGTATTTTTCCTTCAATTCCCCTATTTCCAAATCCTCCTGGAACTACTATTGCATCATAAATATAAAGTCTGTCTTTTACATTTTCTTTTGTTATTTTTTCTGAATCCACTAAGTCTACTTTTACATTTACATTATTTGCAAATCCTGCATGATATAAACTTTCAATAACAGATATATAGGAATCTTCTAGTTTTGTGTATTTACCTACAATTGCTATTTTTACAGTATTTTCTTTATTAATGTTTCTTATATTTTCTATCATATTTTCCCATTTTGAGTTGTCTGGGATATATTTTTCTAATTTTAAATGATTGCATACTTCTCTTGCAAGACCTTCTTCCTCTAACATTAATGGTACTGCATATAAACAATCTGCTGTTTTATTTTGAATTACGCTTGATTTTCTTACATTGCAGAATAATGCTAACTTTTCTCTGATAGAATCTGGTATATCTATTTCTGTTCTACATACTAATATATCTGGTTTTATACCAAAGCTTTGTAATTCTTTTACAGAGTGTTGTGTTGGTTTTGATTTTAATTCATTTGATCCTGATATATATGGTAATAGTGTAACATGTATATAAAGTACATCTTCTGGATTTTTTTCTAATCCAACTTGTCTGATTGCTTCTATAATCGAAAGACCTTCTATATCTCCTACTGTTCCACCTATTTCTGTTATTACAATATCTGTGTCCGTTTCTTCAAATCCATAAATTTTTTCTTTAATTTCATTAGTAATATGAGGTATTACTTGAACTGTTTTTCCTAAGTATTCTCCCCTTCTTTCTTTTTCTATAACACTAGAATATATTTTTCCCATAGTAATACTCGAATTTTGTGTTAAATTTTCATTTATAAATCTTTCATAATGTCCTAAATCTAAATCTGTTTCTGCTCCATCATCTGTTACAAATACTTCTCCATGTTCGTAGGGATTCATTGTTCCAGGATCTACATTTATATATGGGTCAAATTTTTGTATTGTTACTTTATATCCTCTATTTTTTAATAATCTGCCGAAGTGATGCTGCAGTTATCCCTTTTCCAAGTCCTGATACTACTCCCCCTGTTACAAATATATATTTTGTATTCATTTTTGACCTCCTATTTTAATTTATTGTTGCTTGTTTTCATTTTTTATATATATAAAATAAAAAAGATTTAAAAAATTCTGACAAAAGCAGTTTTTTTTAAATCTATTTTTATTTTAGCATTTATTTTTGTTTTTTTCAAGCAATTTTTACATTTTTTATTTTACATCATCAAATTTTTTATAATTTTTATATAATATTGCTACTGTAATTACACCTACAACTAATAAAATTATTAATAGTTTTGAACCAGCATAAGGTAAAATTTTATTTGCAAATGTGTTATTTTTTGATTCATTATTTACACCATTGCTATTATTCTTATCCTTATATATATCATCATCACTATTTGTTTTTTCTGTTACAGTTAATGTACACTTAGCTGTATAGCTTCCATCTTCAGTTGTTGCTGTTATTATTGTTTCTCCTTTTGCTAGTGCTGCTATTATTCCATTTGATGTTATTGTTGCTACCTTCTCATTTGAGCTTGACCATTTTACATTTTTATTTGTCGCATTTTCTGGTTGTACTGTTGCTATTAAATTTCCTTCATCTCCAACTTGCATTTTGTATGTTGTTTTATTTAATTCAATGCTTGTTACATTTACTGTTGGAACCGATGTTGTAGTAATTGCTTTTATACATGCATTAGTAGATTTTAGAACTATCCCCTGACTTAGATTCATTCCATAAAAATCTACCCAATCATTACCATTTAATGAAATATAACTTTCTCCTGGATTTGAAGTTACTTTATCAAACATATTACCTACATCCGCTAATTTGTTTTCTGATAAATTACATTCTATTGGTATAATTGCATTTTCTTGATTTATATATTTAACTGCTACTACAAATTTGCTTCCTGTCAATTTTACTGGTGATGATAATTTCAAAGTATGATATCCCGCCTCTAGAGCATTTGTTCCTGTATAACTTGCAACTAAATTTCCTAAATTAGTTAATTTATCATCTGATGGATTTACATAAATTTCAATTCCTTCTGCTTCAGGCATATACACTCCAACTTCTGATATATATTCTGTTTTTTGTGCATTTTCTCTACTAAACACATTTGCTGTATATACACTAGTTGCCTCTAATGATAATGCATGACTGATTCCTAATTCATCATATTGATATATTTTTTCATAATCTTTTTCTCCATTATTATATTCTTCTATTGAAGTAATTCCTGCTACCATTTCTTCTATATAAGCATCATAATATGAAATATAAAAATATCCTTCTTCTCCAAATTCTTCTCCATAAGAATTTAATACAATATATGCACCATCTTCTGGAGGTTGTTTACCTTCTGCAAAATTTTCTTTTTTAAAAGTATCATCCCAACCTACTATTGTAACAGCATGATTTATTCCAGCTGTTGTAGAATTATTACAATAATATGCTTTTGTTTCTGGATTATAATATCCTCCTATACTTATATATCCTCCTTCAGGTAGTTGACCTATATCTGAATAAATACAAGTTGTAACGGCTCCATATTGCTTTATATGTTTTTTTATTAGTTCTCTATTTGCATTTACTTCATCTTCTGTATATTTTATTTGTTCTGATGTTCCTTGATATTTTATATTTCCATCTGATGAATAAACTTTATCTATACTTGGAAATATTATAGCATCTTTTACTCTTGCTTTTGCTTCTTTATTTAAGTCAACAGAATTTATATCTTTTAGATAATATGTATCTTCACTATTATTATCTTCATCATATACATCATCAAATCTTAACTCGCTTTCATATATAGGACCATATCCATCTGCGCAATATGCCAATGCTAAATAAGCATTTCCTCCTTCTCCTATAGTTCTTTGAAACATTTGTGATGTTCTATAATCTATATGTTCTGGTGAAAATTGATTTTGTGCTTTATTATATTTTTCTGATAAAGTTGATTCCATTATACTAGAAAATGAAAATGCCCAACAACAATTTGTTCTTTGTTGATTTTTTACTGTCATTTTATAATTTTTATCTTTTCTTAAATCATATACAGAATTTATATTATTTTCGTTTGCACCCACTATAGTGTTGTATTTTGATCTTTTTATACTTTTTTTTAAGCTTATATTACTATAAGATGGTTGTATAGTTTTTTCTCTTTCTTCTTCTGATAAATTTTCCCATTTTTTAAATTCATCTGATTTTTCTATTAATTTTAATTTTGGAATATTGCTTTCATTTGCATATCCTATTCCTGAACATAATATTACTATACTAAATATTATAAAAATTAAAATTAGTATTCTCAATAATTTTTTCATAAAATTTCTCTCCCTATTTTTTCTACTTATAACATATCATAGTACTTTTTTTTTAGCAAGAATTATTACATTATTTTATAAAATTTAATATTTATGTAATATTATTGTAACAAAAAAGAATGTTTATAAAAACATCCTTCTTGATTTATTATTTTTTTATTGATAATATTTTGTATTTCATAATTCCTGCTGGTGCATTTACTTCTACCTCTTGATTTTTTTTAGCTCCAAGTAAAGCAGAGCCTAATGGTGATTCATTTGATATTTTATTTTCTGCCAAGTTCACTTCTGTAGATCCTACAATTGTATATTCTATTTTTTCATCAAATTCTATATCTAATACTTTTACAATGTTTCCAACTTGAACTGTTTCTGTATCTATTTCTTTTTCATCAATAATTTTTGCGTGTCTTATTTTATTTTCTAATTCTGCTATTTTTACTTCATTTTCTGCTTGTGCTGTTTTTGCTTCATCATATTCTGAATTTTCAGATAAGTCCCCAAAGCCTAATGCTATTTTTATTCTATCTGCTATTTCGGCTCTTTTTTCTGTTCTTAAATAATTTAATTCTTTTTCTAAGTTATTATATCCTTCTTGCGTTAATAAAACTTCTTTCTCTTCCATTGTTCATTTCTCCTTTTAGTTATTGATTTTTGCTTAAAAAAATCTTTTTCTATATTACGATAAAAAAATTAATTTGTCAAGCTGAAATTAATTTTTTTGCATCTTTCATATAATCAATTCCAGAAAAAATAGTTGCTATAGTTTGTATAATCATCATTATTGTAACTGCAAAGTTTAAAACTAAATCTCCTCCTTCTAATTTTCCAGAGAAACATTGACCAAATGCATATATATCTAAAAAGGCTAGAATGATTGCAACCATTTGTGTCACTGTCTTTAGTTTTCCCCATTTTGATGCTGCAATTACTTTCCTTCCTTTTTCTACTGCAATTAATCTATAACCTGATACCATAAATTCTCTTGCTAAAACTATGATTGGTATCCATGCTGGCAATTTTTGCATTTCTACTAATATAACCATTGCTGTTAATACTAATATTTTATCAGCTAAAGGATCTAAAAATTTACCAAATGTTGTTACCTGATTATTTTTTCTAGCTATATATCCATCTAATTTATCTGTTATAGATGCTATAATAAATATTAAATCTATTATAAGAAATGTAATTGGTATTCCTAAAAAATTTCCTTGTATTTTAAAAAATGGTACAATTACCATTAGTGGTACTAATATAATTCTAAATATTGTTAATTTATTTGGTAAATTCATCTTTTTCTCCTTTCAGTTTTACTTTGCCATTTCAATTGCTTTTTGTAATTGCGTATCATCTTTTTCTTCTACTGATAAAACATTTTTTACTGTGTCTGGTAACTTAACTTCTTCATCTGGTTGAATTCCAATTGAGTTTATTTTTGTCCTATTAGGTGTTAAGTATTCTTCAGATGTTATTTTAAGTCCACTTCCATCTGGTAATGTTAATAATTGTTGAATAACTCCTTTACCATATGTTTTTGTTCCTACTATTTTTGCTTTTTGATTATCTTTTAATGCTCCTGCTAATATTTCAGATGAACTTGCTGTATTTTCATTTGTTAATAAAATTATTGGCATATTTATAATTGGATTATTTTCTGATTTTTCTATTTTCTCTTTATTGTTTTTGTCTACTTCATATAATATAACTTTGTCTTTTTCTAATATATAATCTGCAATTTCTAATGCCTCATCTACAATTCCTCCTCCATTATTCCTTAAATCTATAATTAGAGATTTAATTCCTTGATTTTGCAGTTCTTCAAATTTTGCTTTAAATTCTTCTGCTGTTCCATCATCAAATGATGAAAATTCAATATAGCCTATATTTTTTTGTAATACTTTTCCTTCTACAGGATTTATTCTAATATTTTCTCTTGTTAGTTCAAAATTTTTTGTTTCATTTTCCCTTAATATAGTTATTTTTACTGTTGTTCCGTTTTCTCCCTTTATTTTGTTAGATGCAACTGACATTTCTTCTGCTGTATATTCTATATCATTAATAGATACAATAAGATCTCCCGGAAGAATTCCTGCCTTTTCTGCTGGACTTCCTTTAATTGGTGATAATACCATTATTCGATTGCTTTGAGTATCTTTTACCATATATATTCCTATTCCAACAAAATTTCCTGTTGCATCTTCTAAATAGTCTTGCATATCTTCTTTAGAAATATATTCTGTATATTGATCATCTAAGCCTTCAATATATCCTTTTATAGCACTTTCTATCAATTTATCCTCATCGATATCGCCTAAGAAATATTTATCAATCAAGCTTCTATATTTACTTATTTGACTTATAAGTTCTCCGTTATTTTGTGATGAAACTACAAGCTTTTTGCCAAATTGATCATTTGTAAAGTATTGATACATACATATTGAAGTTATTAAAAATGTTAAAAATGCAACTAAAATAACTAACATTATTATTTTATATACTTTAAAATTTCTTTTTTCCTTCATATAGTGCCTCCTAAACTTATAAACTGGGCGGAGACATTCCGCCCATATTATAATAATATTAAATTTATTATATTATATGTGTTTTATTTTGGTAAATAGACTGTTGGATCTTGTCTATTAGCATAAGTACCAGGATATGTTCTTACTTCGAAATGTAAATGTGGCCCCGTTGAATTTCCAGTAGTTCCTACTCTCATAATTTGTTGTCCTTGTTTTACCTGTTGATAATCCGAAACAGTTCTTGATCCATCTTGACCATGTGCATATAAGGTATATAATCCATTTGCATGTGCAATTATAATATAGTTACCATAGCTTCCATTAAGTTTTGTAGATGTTATAACCATACCATCTGCTACAGCATAAACTGGCTGTCCATTAATTCCTCCTATTCCGAAATCAACTGCACCATGATATTGTCCACTTGAATAATACAATTTAGTAGTTATTTTTGCATATGCAGTAGGAACTGGCCAAATAAATCCTGATGAACTTGGAGATGTACTCGGTCCCCCACTTGATGAATTATTTTGTTGTTCTTGATATCTTCTAACAGCTTCTTGTGCTGCTTTAATTTGTGCATCAATTGTTTTATTTGCCTCATTTAATTCATCTATTTGTGCTTGTAATGTTTTTTCATCTTCTGACAATTGTGCTACTTGTTTGTCTTTTTCGCTTTTTACTGTTTTTAATTGAGCTGAAACGTTCTGTTTACTTGCTTTAGAATTATCCAATTCTGCTTTACTACTTTCTAACTCTGCTTTTGCCTTTTCTATTTCTTCTTTTTGTTTTTGTATTTTTTCTAATAGTTCAGTATCATTTGTTGTAATTTCTGTTACTAAATAATATTTTGATATTAAATCAACTATACTTTCAGAAGATAGTAAAAAATCTAAAAATCTTGTTTCACCTGATTCCTGAATTGCTACTAATCTCGTTTCTAATAATTCTTCTTGTTTTGTATAATCTTCTTCTGCTTTTGTTAGCTTTTCTTGTGATTCATTTATTTTTTTATTTAAATCATCTATTTTGCTATCTAATTCAGCTATTTGACTTTCATAATCTGTTATTTGACTATCTAATTTTTTTACTTCTTCTAGTGTTTTATTTTTTTGTTGTGTTACTTCTTGCTTTTTTTCTGTTGTTTCGTTTATTTTTTCATTATTTTGTTGTTTTTCATTATTTAATTGATTTACATTTGTTGCTGCAATTGCTACTGAAGTATGAAGCATAATAATTACTATAATCAGTATTCCTAATATTTTTATACTTAACTTTTTCATAAGTTCCTCCTAAATTTATTTTTTATATAGTGTTTTTTATTGCTTTATTTTAATATATATTTATACATTTGTGATTTTAAACTTTATTGTTCTTGATTTTCTGTATTTTGTGTTTCAGGGATTAATCCATTTGTTATATATGGCAATGGATTTGTAACAACTCCATTTAGTCTTACTTCAAAATGTGCATGTGGCCCTGTTGAATATCCAGTTGATCCTACTTTTAATATATTATCTCCTCTTTTTACAATTTGTCCAACTTGCACTAAAATTTCTGACCCATGCGCATATAATGTTGAAACTCCCCCTCCATGATCTATTATTACCATATTTCCATATGCACTGTTATATTCAGCCTTTGTTACTATTCCATCATTTGCTGCTATAAAATTTGCTCCCATTGGTGCACTAATGTCAACACCAGTATGTAATTTATATACACCTGTAATTGGATGTGTCCTCATTCCATATTGTGAACTAATTCTTGTATATCCTGGAACTGGCCATGCTAATTCTCCACCAATATATTGCGTATCAATTCCATCTCTTGCAATTTGAAGAATTTCCGCATTTATTTGAGCAAATCTTTGGTTATATTCATCTATTTGTTGTTGAATTCCCTTTTCTTTTTCAGATAATTTAGATATAAAACTTTCTCTAACTATTTTTGTATTTTCTAATACTTTAGCTGTTTTAGTTTTATCTGCTCTTACAGTTGATAGTTGCTCTTTTGTTTTTTCTAATTTTTCTTTTGATAATTCTATTTCTTCTTTTTTAGTTTGCATATCTTCTAGTAATTCCGTGTCTTGAGTTGCTAATTCTGTAATTAGGAAATAACTGGATAAGAAATCAGAAACACTTTTTGAGTTTAGGATAACATCTAAATAATAAGTGTCACTTGATTCATATACAGCAATTAATCTGCTATCTAATATTTCTTTTTGATTTTTATAATTTCCTTCTGCTATTTCTAGTTTAGCCTGTACTTCATCAATTGAAGTTTGTAATTCTAAAATTTTAGTATTTAACTCTTCTATTTCTTTTTCAGATTCTGAAATTTTTTCATCTAATTTTTGAACTTGCTGTAAGTTTTGTGATAAATCGCTTTGTACATTTTCTAATTGACCACTTGCATCATCAATTTGATTTTGTAACTCTTCTCTTTGTGTCTGTAAATCTACTATTTCTGTATCTTCTGCTTGTACATAGGAATATATACTAAAACTTAATATTGCAACGGCTATAACAATACATAAAATTTTACGCATATTTTCTCCTTTATACTTTTAAATATTTTCTCATTGAAATAACACTTCCAAGAGCTCCAATTCCTATACCTAGTAACATATATACAAATATGATAGAATTGAACATATCTGCAAAACTAATTAAGCTCATATTAATTACTTGCATAAATTGTGAGTTTACTAATTGTCTTGCTATAATACTATAAGTTGTACCTACAATTATAATTGAAATAATACTTGCAAATACACCTATAATCATTCCTTCTACAATAAATGGCCATCTGATAAATCCATTTGTGGCTCCTACATATTTCATAATTGAAATTTCTTTTCTTCTTGCATGTACAGTTAGTTTAATAGTATTTGAAATAATAAATATTGATATAATAATTAATAATACTAATATAACTCCTGTAATAATTTTAATTCCATTTGCTAGTTTTATTAATGTTGTAACTGTTTCATCTTTACTTGTTATTTTTTTTACATATTCAAATGTATTAATTTGATTTTGTATATTTTGGCTTTGATTTAAATCTGTAAGTGTTACTACAAAAGATGCTGTAAATATATTATTTTCTCCTTCATACCCTTCTAACAAATCCTTTTTATCTCCAAATTTTTCTTTCATTTGCTCTAAAGCTTCTTCTTTAGAAATAAATTCTGTTGTACTTACACCATCAAGTTTTCTTATTTTATCTTCTAATTCTTCAATTTGTTCTTGTGTTGTTCCACTTTTAATAAAAACTTGTATACCTTGAGCTGATTCTATTTCTTTTACAAAATGGTTTATATTTTCTCCTAGAATTAAAAAGATTCCAAATATAATCATTGTAGCACACATTATCATAAGAGATGCACCAGTTGATTTTTTATTTTTAAATACATTGCTAAAACCTTCTCCTACTAAATATCCAAATATGTTATATTTCATAATCATACCCACCTTTTTTATCATCTCTAATGATTTCGCCTTTGCGAATATGTATAACTCTTTTTTTCATTTTATCTACAATATCTTTTGCATGTGTAGCAACAACTACTGTAGTTCCTCTCATGTTAATGTCATTTAATAAATTCATAATATCCCATGCTGTTTCTGGGTCTAAGTTTCCTGTTGGCTCATCTGCAATTAACATAGATGGATTATTAACTAAAGCTCTTGCTAAAGCAACCCTTTGTTGTTCTCCACCAGATAATTCATTTGGATACATTTTTGCTTTTCCACTTAAACCAACTAAAGAAAGAACCATTGGTACTTGTCTTCTAATATGTCTTGGTGTTGCTCTTACAATATACATAGCATATGCTACATTGTCATATACAGTTTTATCTGGTAAAAGTCTAAAATCTTGAAAAACAACCCCCATACTTCTTCTTAAATATGGAATTCTACTTGATTTTAAAAATGTCGTATCTTTTCCATTAATAATAATATTTCCTATAGTTGGTTCTTCTTCTTTTAAAATAAGTTTTATCAATGTAGATTTTCCACTTCCAGATGAACCTACTAAAAAAGCAAATTCACCTTTATCTATAACAAAATTGGCATTTTTTACAGCTTTTGTACCTGTATCATATGTCTTTGTTACATTTCTAAATTCTATCATTTTTGGCACTCCTTACCTTTTGTTTTTCGCATAAATTTGTGCAATAACTTCTATTCTATCTAATCATACCAATAAAGTTATATTTTTGCAATACTTTTTTATCAAAAAAATGATAGAAAATGTTGGTTTTTTTACATTTTCTATCATTTTTCATTCATTTACTTATTTTTAAAAAATTCACAAAAATTTCACAAATGTTTTTTGATGTTAAGCCAAAGTAATCCATTAATTCTTCTGCTTTACCTGATTTACCAAATTTATCTTGTACACCCATTCTTTCTAATTTGGTTGGATATTCATCTGTTAATACCTCACTAATTGATGATCCGAAGTCCTCCTATTATGCTATGATCTTCAATTGATACTAAT
>CANQVM010000037.1 GCA_947627265.1 uncultured Clostridia bacterium
ATACAGAGACGGGGATAATGTTTGGGTTGAAGTATTACCAGTAAAATGGCTTGTTGATGAGAAATCTTGTATGATGATAACTGAAAAATTAATATTTGCGGGAGTGCAATTTAATAAAGAAAAAAACTATCATACAAGGGATTTTGATAGAACAGATATAAAAACATTTATGGATAGATACTTGTCAAGAGATTTAGAACAATCAAGAGGCATAGCAGAACAAACAAGGGCAAGTTCAAAGGCGATAAAGAAAAATGAAAATCCATACAATTTAGATTTTTCTGAAACAAGAGAAGCAGACATAATAAGGGGAGCGATACAAAGCAATGTATCAATATTCTTACATGGAAAACCTGGATGTGGAAAAAGTGATAGAGTAAAACAATTAGATCCAGACTTTATAGAATTGAATTTAAGCCATTTAGACCCAGAATTATTAGATGGACTAGCAGGAGAAAAAGATGGCAAAGCAGTACATATAAAACCACCATGGCTAGAAGAATTAGAAACAAAATGCCGAGAAGAAGCAGATAAAATACATATATTGTTTTTAGAAGAATTAACAAATGCATCACCAATGATGCAATCAAAAGCTTATGGAATAGCACTAGATAAAAAAGTAGCAGGAAGATGGAAATTACCAGAAAATGCAAGAGTAGTGGCAGCAGGAAATGAATTAGAAGATTCATTAGTAGCAAATGAAATGGCAGAGCCATTATATGATAGATTTGCACATGTAAATATAGAAACCTTAGCAGAAAATTGGCTTGAATGGGCAGTAACACCAGATAGCTTTTATGAAAGACTAGACTATAATAAAGAGACACAACTAAAGCAAAAAATACACCCAGCTATATATGCATTTATAAGCTATAAAGGTGATGAAGTATTAAGGACACCATACAATAGAGAACACCCAGAGCCACATGCAGATCCAAGAAGATGGAAAATGGCATCAGATATGTTATATACATCAAATAATCCGAGTACATTAAGAGCAATAGTAGGAGAAGATTTAACAAGAGATTTTATATATTTCTGTCAATTACCAACAATAACTATTGAAGATGTATTAAAAGGAAATTATACACAAGAAGAACTAGAAGAAATGGATTTAGGAAGAAAGCTTGCGACAGTATCTGGATTAGTATCAGTAGAAAGTAGAGATATGCCCAAGGTAAGAGAATTTACAAAAAAATTAGGAGCAGAGGTATGTAAAAAGTTTGAAGTGCAATGGACACATGGAGATGAAGAGAGATTAGAACAATTACAAGAAATAATAATGCAGGAACAAGAGGAAGCTGAAAAAAGAATAGCAGGTGGACATAGCCATCACGAAGCTCAAGAAACTGCACATAGTGGAATATTAGCTTATGAAAAGATAAATGGAACATATCAAGATTATTTATCAAGAGAAGTAGAAGAAGATAAATTAAAATAAAAGTAAAGGAGGATATATGAGTACAAACATAGATAGCATAAAAAGAAAACTTCTAGTAAAGTACCCAACTTTTGGAAGTGTAATAGCAAATCTTGAATTTCAAGCTAGTAAAGATGTAGAAAGAGCAGGTACAGATGGAAAAGTAATTTTGTATAATCCTAAAATTTTAGGCGATTTGTCAGAAAAACAGCAAATTTTTATATTTGCTCACGAGGTATGTCATGTAGCATTTGAACACATATTTAGAAGTGAAGGAAAAGATAAGAGGTTATGGAATATTGCAACTGATGCTGTAATAAATGCTCTATTACAGGATGATGGATTAGAGATGCCAACTACAACAATAGAAATAAATGGAGAATTAAAAACTGTAAAAGATGGAATTGATATTCCAGAAGCAATAAATTATGATGCAGAGGAAATGTACAATAAATTCTTAGAAGAAGTAAAGAAAAAACAAGAACAACAAAATTCGCAAGGCAGTCAAGGACAACAGAACGATCAGGATAATCAAGAACAACAAAATTCGCAAGGTAGTCAAGGACAACAGAACGATCAGGATAATCAAGAACAACAAAATTCGCAAGGCAGTCAAGTACAACAGAACAATCAGGATAATCAAAAACAACAAAATTTGCAAGGCAGTCAAGTACAACAGAACAATCAGGATAATCAAAAACAACAAAATTTGCAAGACAGTCAAGGACAACAGAATGATCAGGATAATCAAGAACAACAAAATTCACAAGGAAATCAAGGACAACAAAATTCGCAAAGTCAAAAAGAAGAAGCTGATATTGGACATGATACACATAGTCTATGGGACAAAGCAATAGAAGAAAGAAAAAAAGAACAACAAGAGCAAGCAAAAAAGAAGGGACAAGAACAAAGCAAAACAAAAAAGAAAGAAGAAAATGAAAGGACAGAAGGAGAAGAACAAGAAAAAAAAGAAAAAAGAGAAGTCGAAGAAAAATCAAAACTTGCCAAGCAGGGTGAAAGAGAAACTTTTAAACAAAATAAAATAGAAAGAAGAAAACAATTACAAGAATTAAGTAGAGAATTAGCAAACAAATCATCACACGAAGCAGGGGATGGAATACAAAGAGAAGGAAAAAAATTATCTGATATTGGAATAGCTACTCCATTAATTGACTGGAGAAAGTTGTTAAGACAAGCAATAAGATATGATGAGGAATATACAAGAAAAAATGCTAAAATGAGAAATGGATATTTTAGACATAAAATTGAACAAATTCCAATGCCAGAGGCAGAAATTTTATTAGATACAAGTGGATCAGTAAGTGAAGTACTGCTAAAGAATTTTTTAAGAGAATGTAAAAATATTTTAGATAATTCAAAAGTTAAAGTGGGATGTTTCAATACAGAATTTCATGGATTTACAGAGCTTAGAAAACCAGAAGATATTGATAATATGAGGTTTCCAATAGGTGGAGGAACAGATTTTAATGCAGCAGTCGGAGCCTTTTCAAGAAAAGCACCAAACAAAATAATATTTACAGATGGAAAAGCTAATATGCCTAGAGAAACTGTTAGAAATGTTATTTGGGTTGTATTTGGTGATAAAAAGATTAATCCTAATGGTGGAAAAGTAATAAATATTACTGGTGAACAATTAAGAAGATTATATCAATCATTTATTCAATATAAAGATGATAGAAGTAGATAAAGTGCCAAGATTTATTTTAATCTACAATAATATGGTAAATTGAGCATGGTAAACAAGCAAAAAGAAATTAATTTTTTTCGTGTAAGATTAACTTCCATTTGCTTAGTTTCATATTCAGTTAATAGATGTTTCTAAGGTTGTTCGATTTTTTATAGAATAAAGTTAAATGTTTATTTTATGTTTAAAAGATATGGCTGTAACGTAACCATATCTTTTTCTATCTTTTGTATATTAAGTTTCTTTAGTATTTCATTACCATGCAAAAATTCAAATGCTTCATATGATGTTTTTACATTACGTTTCTTTAATTTTTTTCTTTTTCGCATAGAAACTTGTCTACGTAGAGAGAAATTATTAATGCCATAATCTTGAAAAATGCCACTTTCAATATACATATACAAAGTTTTAGGACACATATTAAGTTCTGGATGTTTTTTTAATATTTGATAGACAGATTGAACTTTCTTTAAAAGAGGTTTAATTATATCTACAATTTCTAACATTTCTTTAGTATTTAAATTACCTCCTTCTCTAGAATCTTTTAGAGTATATGTATAATCATTCTGAGCTTGTTTGGCAAGATAAAAATATTTATCTAATCTACATAATGGATTTCTAGGCTTTAATTTTTTTCTGTTTTTAATTTCTTTTGCAACAGTTGAAATATCCTTATGAATATTTTTTGCTATTTCAGTTCGAGATAAACCTTTTTCAAGACCTTCTTGAATAGCTTGTCTATCTTTCAAAGTTAGATAAGAATTTTTCATAACAACATCCATCTAACCTTAGAAACATCTAAGTTCTATTATATCATTTAGAACTTAATCTTACAAATTTTTCTTTGTGTAAAGTTTACTTCTAATTTTATATATTAATTTTGGAATTTACTTTTAAAATTTACGAAAAAGTTTAAAGGCTAACATAAGTATGAAAATCTCTTGATTTTTTAAATTAATTGAAGTATAATTTGGTAAGTGAAAATAAAGAGGAGAGATTTTATGAAAGCAATAGAGATAAGAAATAAATACTTAAATTTTTTTAAAGAACATGGACATAGTGTTATTCCATCTGCTCCATTAATACCAGAAAATGATCCATCTGTATTATTTACAACAGCAGGAATGCAACCACTTGTACCATATCTATTAGGTCAAAATCATCCAAAAGGTACACGATTAACAAATTACCAAAAATGCGTTAGAACAAATGATATTGAAGAAGTAGGAGATAACCGACATTTGACATACTTTGAAATGTTAGGAAATTGGTCTTTAGGAGATTATTTTAAAGAAGAATCAATTGCAATGAGTTTTGAATTTCTAACCAAAGAATTAGGAATACCCGCAGAAAAGCTATCTGTAACATGTTTTGCTGGAGATGAAGATTGCCCAAGAGATAATGTTTCAGCTGAAAGCTGGAAAAAAGCTGGAATTTCAGAAGACCACATCTATTTTTATGGAAAAGGTGATAATTGGTGGATTGCAGGAGAGGAAGGACCATGTGGACCTGATACAGAGATGTTTTATGATACAGGGAAACCAGCTTGTAGTGAAAATTGTCAGCCATCTTGCGATTGTGGAAAATATGTTGAAATATGGAACAATGTATTTATGGAATATTTTAAAAACAAGAATGGATATAGTAAACTAAAACAAAAAAATGTAGATACAGGACTTGGCTTAGAAAGAATGGCAATGTTACTACAAAAAAAAGAAACACCATTTGATACAGAATTATTTTTACCAATTATGAAAAAACTAGAAGAATTACAAAAAATAGATTCTATAGAAAGTAGAAGAATAGTTGCAGAACATTTACGTTCTAGTATGATGATAATATCAGATGGTGGAAGACCAAGTAATTTAGATAGAGGATATGTTTTAAGAAGATTAATAAGAAGAATGATAAGACATTTAAATAAATTACAAATTAATTTAGATGATTTATCAACATTAATTAATTTAAATGTGGAAACCCTAAAAGAAATGTATTCAGAAATTGAAGAAAACAAACAAATTATAAAAACAGTAATACTAGAAGAAAAAAATAAATTTATAAAAACATTAGCAAATGGAGAAAAAGAATTTCAAAAAGAAATAAATAAACTAACACAAACAAAAAAAATATCAGGACAAGTTGTGTTTAAACTTTATGATACCTACGGATTTCCACCAGAAGTAACAAAAGAGTTAGCACAAGAAAATGGTTATGATATAGATTTAAAAGAATTTGAAGAGTTATTTAAACAACACCAAGAAAAATCAAGACAAGGATCTGAACAAAAATTTAAAGGAGGACTTGCAGAACAAACAGAAGAAACAATAGCATACCACACAGCAACTCATCTTTTAAATGCAGCTTTAAAGAAAGTAATTGGAAAAGATGCACACCAAAGAGGATCAAATATAACAGTAGATAGAATGAGATTTGATTTTAACTGTGATCATAAATTAACAGAAGAAGAAAAAAAAGAAGTAGAAGACTTAGTAAATAAATGGATTAAAGAAGCAATTCCAGTAACAAAACAAGAAATGAAAAAAGAAGATGCAATAAACTCAGGAGCAGAATGCATGTTTGTAGAAAAATATCCTGATATAGTAACAGTATATTCAATAGGAGATATATCTAAAGAACTATGTGGAGGTCCACATGTAAGTAATACTAAACAGCTAGGAAAGTTTAAAATCAAAAAAGAGGAAGCTAGTTCATCAGGAGTAAGAAGGATAAAAGCTATATTAATAAAATAATAAAATATTATCTTATATGTAAAAATATAAGTAAAAAATAAAAAGAAGGGGAAAATGAAAATGCAAGAATGTCTATTTTGTAAAATTGTAAAAGATGAAATACCAGCAACAAAAGTATATGAAGATGAAGAAATTTTAGCATTTAAAGATATTAATCCAGCAGCTCCAATTCATATACTAGTAATACCTAAAAAACACATTACATCACTTGCTTATTTAAAAGAAGATGATGAAGAAATAATAGGAAAGATATATAGAGTAATAAACAAAATTGCAACAGATGAAGGATTTAAAGAAAAAGGATATAGAGTTATAGTAAACTGTGGAGAAGATGGAGGACAAGAAGTTATGCACTTACACTTTCATTTACTTGCAGGAAAAAAATTAGGAGAAAAAATTGTAGCATAAATTTGTTACTATATAATTATATAAATATTCAAGGATTAAATCACTATATAGTAACAAATATTAATAAAAAATATTATGAGTATTCCATTTTACGCTGATATATGTTATAATATAAGTAGTATAAAAAATGTACGGAGGTAAAAGTATGTTTGAGAGTAAATATAGTAAAGTTTTAACAGTAATATTAGTAATAGTGATATTAGCAGTTATAGGTCTTTTAGGATTTTTATCTTATGATTTTTATCAAAATTCTATAATAACAAAGGATACTTCAGACTTTGTAGATAATTTTCAAGGTGAAGTAACCGAAGGAGAAGCAAATAATGACAATACTGAAAGTCTAAACATAGATGCAAATGCACTTAATGAAATACAAGATAGCGATTCAGGAGGAAGATCATCAAGCACGACTGCTAAAAAACCATATAAAGGATTTGGAGTTTTAGGAACTATTGAAATTCCAGCAACAGATGTAAAATATCCAGTATTAGAGCCTAATGTAACGACAAAAAAATTAGAGACAGCTGTTGTATTTCTATTTGGTACAGGTCTAAATCAATCAGGAAATTCAGTAATTATAGGTCATAATTATAGGAATGGATTATTTTTCTCAAATAATAAAAAGCTAAAAAATGGGGATAAAATATATATTACAGATAATAGTGGTAAAAAATTAACATATACAATTTATAACAAATTTGAAACAACCCCAGAAGATACATCTTTCTATCAAAGAGATACAGGGGGAAAACCAGAAATAACATTATCGACATGTACAGATGATAGTAAAGCAAGAATAATTATATTTGCCAAAGCAGATTAGAATTTATACATAAAATTATATTTTGAAAAATAATAAAAATTATATATAATAAGAAGAAATTTAAAATAATTTAATAATAAAAAATAAACAAAAAAGTAAAGGAAATCAAAAAAGTTCCTTTACTTTTTTTTAAAATTGTATATAATAAGAATGATAAAAACAAAAAGAGGTGCAAGATTTCAAAATGGATAAAAATCAAGCAAAAAAAAGAATAGAAGAATTAAGAAAACAAACTGAATATCATGCAAGAAAATATTACGATGAAGATAAGCCAGAAATATCAGATTTTGAATATGATATGATGATGGTAGAATTGCGTAATTTAGAAAAAAAATTTCCAGAATTTAATTCAAAAGAATCTTTAACAAAAAAAGTTGGAGGGCATGTAAAAGAAGGGTTTCAAAAAGTAGTTCATGAAGTACCATTGCAAAGTTTGCAAGATGTATTTAGTATTGAAGAAGTAAGAGACTTTTATATAAGAATAAAAGAACAAGCAAAGAAAATTGGGATAAAAGATGTAAAATATGTAGTAGAAACAAAAATAGATGGATTATCTGCTGCATTAGAATATAAAAAAGGAAGATTTGTAAAAGGTGCAACAAGAGGAAATGGAACAGTAGGTGAAGATGTAACAAATAATCTAAAAACAGTAAAAACAATTCCGATGGAATTAAAAGATAAAATAGATATAACTGTTCGTGGAGAGGTTTTTATTGCAAAAAAAGAATTCGAAGAAATGAATCAAATGCGTGAAGAAAACGAAGAAGAACTTTTTGCAAATGCTAGAAATGCTGCTGCAGGATCACTTAGACAACTAGATAGTGAAATAACAGCTAAAAGACCACTAGATATCTATATATTTAATGTCCAAAAAATACAAGAAAAAAATTTTGACTCACATTATGAAGAACTAAATTATTTAGAAGAACAAGGTTTTAATGTAAACCCAGTTCGTATATATTGCTCAAATATGAAAGAAATAGAACAGGCAATAGATAAAATAGGAAAAGATAGAGAAAAATTATCATTTGGAATAGATGGAGCAGTTATAAAAGTAGATGATCTTAATTTTAGAGAAATATTAGGAACAACAGCGAAAACACCAAGATGGGCAATTGCATATAAATATCCACCAGAACAAAAAGAAACAAAGGTAAATGACATACGCTTTCAAGTAGGAAGAACAGGCGTAATTACACCTATGGCAATTTTGGAACCAGTAAAAGTAGCAGGATCAACGATATCAAAAACAACACTTCACAATGAAGATTTTATAAAAGAAAAAGACATAAAAATTGGAGATACAGTTGTAATACAAAAAGCTGGAGATGTAATACCCGAAGTTGTAAAAGTGCTAAAAAATAAAAGAAATGGAACTGAACAGGATGTATCAATTCCAAGAATTTGCCCTGTATGTGGAGCACCTGCTGTAAGAGAAGAAGGCGAAGCGGCAGTAAGATGCACAGGAATTGAGTGCTCGGCAAAATTATTTAGAAATTTAGTACATTTTGTGTCAAGAGAAGCAATGAATATTGATGGATTAGGAGAAAATATAATAAATCAATTATTAGAAAGAAATTTAATTAAAAATATTGCAGATATTTATACATTAAGCTATGAAGAAATAGCATCTATGAAGAAAAATGGAAAAAAATTTGCACAAAACTTAATAGACAGTATTAATATTAGTAAGGAAAATGATTTATATAGATTGATTACAGCATTTGGGATTAGACATGTTGGGACTAAAGCTGCAAAAATATTAGCGAAAAAATATAAAAATATAGATAATCTAATAAATGCAAATTCAGAAGAGCTAAGTATGATAAATGATATAGGACCAATTGTAGCAAATAGTATAACAGAATTTTTTATGCAAGACCAAACAATAGACTTAATTAACAAATTAAAAGAAGCAGGAGTTAATACAAAAAATTTACAAGAAGAAAACAATGATAATAGATTTGAAGGAAAAACATTTGTCTTAACAGGTAGTTTAGAAAAATATACAAGACAAGAGGCATCAGATATAATTGAAAAATTAGGAGGAAAAACCTCAAGTTCTGTATCTAAAAAAACATCATATGTATTATCAGGAGAAGATTCAGGAAGTAAATTAGCAAGAGCACAAAGCTTAGGAGTAGAGATTATAACAGAAGAACAATTTGAAAAGATGATAAAATAAACAAAAATAGGTAAAAAACAAAAAAGTTCAAAATTAAATAAAAAGTTTTACAATTAAATACTAAAAAAGATACAAAAAACAATTACAAAAAATTAAAATAAATAACAAAATGTAAGGAGGAAATTATGGAAGGATACACATTTGAAAAAATGTGGATGGATTTAAGAGATGGATATCAAATTTACTATACTTATGTTGGAAATAGATATATGTTATTTAAAACTGCTGAAAATTGTTATACTCAAAAATTAATATCAAGTAATAAAAAAAGTCCACAACCCAAAATGTTAATGTTAACATTAAAAAGAGTAAAAGAAATATTTCCATATATGGAAGATATCGAGTTCAAGGTAGTAACGACAGATTTTGATTAAATAGAACCATTGATATGGCTGGATTTTAGAAAATTACAAAAATTATAAAAAATCTAAAAAAACATAAAAAAATGAAAATTTTTTGAAAAATCTTTAAAATTTGCGAAAAAGTGTTGTATTAGTGAAATCACAACTAATACGCAAAAATACTTAAAAATTTTAATAATGTCTATCCAAAAACAATCCAAAGCATTGTGTTATAATAGCACTTTGCTTTTTATTTATATATTTGTTTATAAGGGAAAATTAAATTATAAAAATTTTAAAATTTTAAGGAGGAGATTAATATGTCGAAGAAACGAATGTTTAGCAATGAATTAATAGATACAGATAGGTTTTTATAGATGCCTATAAGTACACAATGTTTATACTTTCATTTAGGAATGAAAGCAGATGATGATGATGGATTTATAGCAAATCCAAAGAAGGTAATAAGATGGGCAGGTTGTTCAACTGAGGATTTAGAAAAATTAAGGGAAAATGGATATATACATATATTTGAAAATGGTATTGTTGTAATAATAGATTGGTTAGTAAATAATACAATTAGATGTGACAGATATAGTCTTACTAGATATTTATAAGAGAAAAATAGAATTACAGTTTCAGAATCAAAAGCTTATATAATTTCTGAGAATTCTAGTATTAAAAAAGAATACTAAATTAATAATTTTGGCATGTCAAGTGGTAATCGAATGTTACTAATTGAATACTAGCTGTCAACCAGAGGACAAACAATGGTATACCAATTGGAAACAATTGACAATAATTTGCAACTAGCCTGCAATCAAATGATAACCATTGGTATACCAAAAGACAGTCAAAAAAATAAAAAATAAATTTTTTGAAAGCCTTTATTCCAGTATTACCAATAGATTTAACAGATGTATATTACTTCTAAATACTGACATACCTTTTGACAACCAAATGAAAACCCAGTATAGATAAGATTAGATTAGTATAGATAAGAATAGTACAGAGCGTAATGGTTGTCAGAAAAAATATATAAAAATGTGTTTGTTCGCTTGAAATTAAAATAAAAATATTGTATAGTGGTAACCATAGGAATGAGATGAGCAAATGTGTGTGTTACCTTCATACCTCGATTTAATCGAGAGTTAGGAGGTGATGGCTTATGGTAGAATTTTTACTTTTCCTTATAATAGGATTAATGATTTCAGTAACCATAAATGTCGCCTTATTGTGTATTTTATACATAATCTGGACTGACAGACAAATATAAAAATACACCACATTTAGCTTTGCCGAGCTGTGTGGTGTAATCCAATTTATTGGTAACACATTGTTTGTGCACTCATTCCTTTATATATATTATATTACTATAAATTGATTTTGTCAAATATAATAAAATAAAAAATTTAGTCTTTATTACTCAATAAGATTACATAAAATTGATATTTTTACTAAAATATGGTATAATTAAAGTTACAAGCCAAGTGCTTTTTATATAGAATTAATATCTGTATTATCATCTTATGATGTTGACATATAAAATAAAAAATATTGGAGGTATGTAAAACAAAAAACAAACCATTAGCAAGGGAACCTAAAAAACTAAAAATGAAAAGGAGAATGAATCATGAAGGACAATAGAGATTTTGCAGAGGTATTCACTCAGGCTTACAGAAAAGTTGCAACTTCAGCTGTATATTCAATGGAGATTGCAAATCAGATAGGTTATGGCAATGGTGTTAAAGCTATTGATATGCCTAAAGAAATGGCTACTAAGGTTGAAGAATACAAAGGTGGCTGTTGCTTCCATCACTCTTGGAGATTAATCAATGAGCTTGAAAAGGTAGGTATTAATGCATTCTGGGCAAATGTTCCTGAACCTACCGAAGAGCGCCCAAATGATCAAAAGTGTGTGGTTGTATACGAAATGGAGGATGGTAGTAGATATGTGGCAGACATCGTAGAGGACATTAAGTCAGGGGTAACAATGAATGACTTTGTAGGAGATAGCTGCAAGTGGATTAATGAGTTTGGAGAAATAGTAGATCATTCTTGCATAGAACTGGTCGAGATGGCTAAAATTAGCGATAGCTCTCTTGTAAGAGGATATTTGCATATTTATCCAAAACCTGATGATGTCATATCCTTTGTAGAATACTTTTCAACCGCAAAATATGAAGAAACCAATATATAAAGTATGTGCATTAATAATGGGGGGTGAACAATAGCTATTGTTTTAAAAGGAGACAGTTTTTCTGTCTCCTTTTATGAATAATATAAATATTGTTGTTTTAATATTACAACCATACTACAAAATCATTATTTTTGTAATATTTAACACAAAGAAAAGCATTTGTGGTATAATTTACTAAGGAAAATTTTAATTAAGAGGAATAACCTATGAAATATATGAGAAAAGGTAATAAAAAACAAATAGAGAGCTTACCATAGAGGCATTAGAAATATTGCAAGCTGAAGGAATAGATGTAAGTCAAATTGCTCCAATGAGAAAAGTTAATGGAGAAAGAATAGCAATAAAATTAAAAGATGTCAGAAATGAAAGAATTGGAGAAATATTAGATAAATATAAAGATATATTTAGATCCTAATTTACAAATAGGAAATCAAATAAAAATAATGAGACAACATATTGATTCTTTTGATGAAGTAGAACAAAAAAGAATTTTAAAATTAGGAATAAAAAAACATGAAATTCCATTAGACCAAAAATCTAGACCATTTAGAAATCAAATAGAAGAAGCATTATATATTTTGGAATAATTAAAGGAAGAGGGAATAGATATTCCTATGATTCCTCAAACAGTAGATCGTAAATTATCTCATTTAAGTGATATTGAATCACCAAGAACAATGAGTATTATAAAAAGTTAGGGCTAAAACCAGATTATTTAATAGGCTCAAAAATGAGAACTATTAGCTGGGAGTATAGTGGATGAAAACATGAGTATCATTTTGAAGAAAAAGAGTTGAAGAATTAGGCTTTTTAAATGATACGAAAACAAATATTGAACAAACATTATCAGTTTTAGAACAATTAGCAGAATTAGGAATTGATATTTCGACAGCAGGTAGTGAAATAACTTTGGAAGATGGCACTACTAGAAAAAGATATATATATGAGATAGAAGATGAAAATATTGAAAAGGCAATAGAACAATTAAAACTCCCTAAATATATGTTAATTGGAAAAAGAATAGATCAGGTACAACATAATTTATATAGAGGTGTAAGTGAACAAGATTTTAAAAATTCATCAAGAGAAAGATTAAAAAAATTAAGAATTATGCAAAATAGGGAAGAAGTTGATATAAGCAAAACATTAGAAGTATTAAGAGCATTAGAAGAGCTTGGAGTAAATACTGCATCAATTCAAGCCTCAATAGGTCAAGAGCAAACAAAAACAACAGTAGGAGATATAGAAATAGAAAATATTGAGGAATTTTTAGAACAACATGGAATAAAAGAAGATTTCCCTTTGGGAAAAGGAATAACTAAAGTATCAGGATTATATAGAGATGGTACATATAAAGAAAAAACAGATTTAACTGATGAACAGAAGAAACAAATCCAAGTATATGGATTAGCAAGAAAAAAAGAAAAAGTACTCAAATGAAATTTTTAAAGAAAAAAAAGAAGTGACAAATAATATTAGTCAAGAACTAATTGTATATAAAGAAGAAAATGCTATAAAAAAATTTATAAAACGAATATTAATTTATTTAAAAAGGGGAAATAGTAGTGGAAATTGAAGAATTAAAAAAAAAATAGAAAACATAAAAGAAAGAAATAAAAGAGTAGAATTAGACAAAGCATGGGAAACAAGTTGGACAAGAAAAATATGTATAATGATACTAACAAATATTGTAGTAATAATTTATTTTTATGTAATTAGAAATATTGACATTATATTTTAAGCACATTAGTTCCAGTAATTGGCTTTACGTTGTCTACATTATCATTAAAAATTATAAGAAATATGTGGGAGAAGCAAAATATGTAAATTTATAAAAGTGAGTTTAGTGAGAGTTAAAGGCAGGATAAACATAGCGACCGCTATGTATAAAATACGTAAAAGGCAAGCCTTTTAATAGCTTTATGGTAGTAAAAAATGCAAGTATATTAGATGCCTCAATTCACTTAGTGAATTTTTTGGGGATTTTTTATAATTTTAAAAATTCGTTAACAAAAACTGTGCAAAAACTGACATTTACTTTTAAGATAAAAATAGTTAGAATAATAGTATCAAATTAATTTGATTTTTATAGAAAAAAAAGAAGGTTAAGTTCTAAGGACAAGAACTTGACCTTCTTTTATATTATCAGAAAGTTCTTTGTACTTTCTGATAATATAAAAGAATAGCTAACGAATGCACAGAAGTTTTCTTCGAAAATTTCGCGCACGAACAACGGGCGTGGACTTTGCAATAATGTTAACGGTCGAACATTAAAGAAGGTCCACTGTTGTTCTAATATTTTTGTCCAAAAAGCATTCCTGTGGAAAAGAAAAAATAAGGTTTGACATATAAAAAACCTCCAAATATACTTTAGGTGTAACAAAT